>CAMYOI010000157.1 GCA_947259955.1 uncultured Gammaproteobacteria bacterium | reverse complement strand
CCGATCCGAACGATATCCCGCAGTATGGGCCGTCGTTGTAGGTGGCGCACCCCGCGCCGATCCGACCGATACCCCGCAGTTACGGACCGTCGTTGTAGGAGGCGCGCCTCGCGACGATTTCTCGGGGTTGGAAACATACGCTTACCGATTATTCAGAGGATCTTTAAGTGAAACGGGCGGCCCGGGCGCGCCCATTGAAGTTTTGAATACCAGAACGTAGACTTCCATGCGATCGGGCACCCCCATACATCGCCGAATTCTCATCGAAATCTATGAACCAGACCGAAGCACTGTTTGCCAAATCGGCTCGCCGCCTGCAGCAGGGTGACGCGGCCGGTGCCAGAAAGGGCCTGCTCAAAGTGGTCAAGCAGGCCCCGGGAAGCGCGGTGGCCTGGTACAACCTGGGGCTCAGCCACCAGTACCTCGAGGAGCACGCCAGGGCGGCTGCCGCGTACAGCAAGGTGGTCAAGATCAACCCCGATTTCGTCGATGGATGGGTCAATCTGGGCGTATCGCAAAAGGCCATGGGCTACAAGGACGAAGCGGCGACGGCCGCGGAGCGGGCCATTGCCATCGATCCAAATCACCCCAGAGCCCTGAATCTGCTGGGCACGCTGGCCGCGGAGCGCGGCGAGCAGGATAAAGCCAGAAAATATTTCGCATCGAGTCTTGAGTCGTATCCGGATTTCGACGACGCGCGCTTCAACCTTGCCAACCTGCTTGTCGAAATGGGAGAGCAGGAAGCCGCGCTCGAAACGGCGGGCGCCTTGTTCCTGGCAAATTCGGAGAACAAGGCGTATCGACAGCTCCACGCCAAGGCGCTCATGGGACTGCGTCGCTTCGAGGAGGCCTCGGAGATAGTCAAGGCGCTCGAAGAACGATACCCCGAAGATCAATCGGTCATGCGGCTGAGCCTGTCTTTCCGCGAGGTGATCCGAGACTATTTCGGGGCGATCGATGTGGCGGAAAAAATCATCGAAAAGAAAGCCGACGATGCGAGCGTATGGAACTCGCTGGGCAGCGCTCATTTCCAGTTGGACAGCATCGGGAAGGCAAAAAACTTCTACGAAACCGCCATAAGGCTGGATCCGTCGAATGCGGAATACGAGAACAACCTGGGTCTGGCATTTTCATCGCTTGGCAGCAAGGCCGAAGCGGAGCAGCATTACCGCCATTCGCTGGAACTCAACCCGCGGCACGCCGAAGCCTATCGGAGCATTGCCACCATGAAGCGGTTCGAGTCCACGGATGATCCCGACGCCAGGGCCATAATTGAACTCTGGAACCAGGGCGCGGACGACTTCACCATGATCAAGCTGTCCTTCGCCCTGGGCAAGATCTATGACGACTGTGGCGAGTACGACAAAGCATTCGACACCTATGCCCGCGGCAATGAGCTCAAATTTAAGGATTCCAGGATCGATCTTGAGCAGTACTTCGCCCACATGAAGCGATTTACGACGGTTTTCGACGGTCCCCCGGTCAATACCGCAACCGCGGAGACTGAGATCAAACCGATCTTCATCCTGGGGATGCCGCGGAGCGGCACGACCCTTGTCGAGCAGATCGTCTCCCGCCACCCGCTGGTATTTGGCTGCGGTGAGCTGCCCTGCATCGAGCGGGCCATAGGCCGTATCGAGAAGCGTTCCGGGCCGCAGCGGGTGTACCCGGAGGATTTCTGGGAGGTGCCTGCATCCAGTTTCAACGCGGAGGCGCTGGAGTACGAGAACTGGGTCAGGCGGCTGCATGACATTGGTACACCATTCATTACGGATAAAATGCCGTTCAATTTCGTCCACATCTGGCTGATCAAGGCGATGTTTCCCGAAGCGCCGATCGTGCACTGCCAGCGCCACCCGCTGGACGTAATCACTTCGAACTACTTTCAGCTTTACGGATCGGATATCAGCTTTGTTTACGATCTCGAAGCACTGACGACCTATTACGTGCGCTATTTCAGATTGATACAGCATTGGTCGTGCGTCTTTGGCGGCGCGATCACGCACATCCGCTACGAAGAGCTGATCCAGGACTCCGACGCGGAAACCCGCAAGCTGATAGCGTCGATCGGACTGCCCTGGGACGATGCCTGTCTCGACCCCAAGCGGTCGGACACCGCGGTCAGGACCGCCAGCATCTGGCAGGTGCGGCAGGGCATCTACACGACATCCAAGGAGCGCTGGCGTCATTATGAAAAACAGCTCGCGCCGGCAATTGAGATGCTCGTCGGGGAAGAGATTTTAAACGAAGATCTCAGCGTCAATATCGATTAATCGAATTATTGATCGCGGCGGGGGCGCCGCTGTTCCGATAATTATTTCTCTAATCGCGGCGAGGCGCCGCTCCTACAACTTCGAATCGTTTCACCCCGGGGCGCCGCAATTCCGATTTATATTTCTCTAAGCGCGGCGAGGGCGCCGCTCCCACAATTTGCGCTATCGCGGCGAGGGCGCCGCTCCTACGAATTCATTCAATGCGGCGTCGGGTGTTCATTGTGGGAGGCGCGCCTCGCGCCGATTATTTCTTGGGTTGCGATTCTGGCGAGAAATCGAGGTCAACGACTGCGGGCATAAAAAAAGGGCACCTTTCGGTGCCCTTTTGGGTACTGCTTAGGCTTTGATCAGCTTAGGTGCTGAAGTCGTAGCGCATACCGAACAGATGGATGCCGCCCTTGCCTTCGACGCCGCCATAGACGCCGTTGTCCTTGCCGTCCACGATGGCGCCTTCATAGTACAGACGGAAGCCGCCGCCCATGTTATAGGCCGCGTGAAGCGTCCACTGGTTCGGATCGCCACCGGGCAGCGTGTTGCCGCCATCGGTCTTGCCGTAACCCACCATGACGTTGGCCTTGCCAAACCGGCCGCCCAGCCAGACCTGAAGCGTCTTGAGCTTGTCGACGTTGTCGTTGATGTCGGCTTCATAATAGCCGAGGGTGGCGTAGTAGCTGCCGTTGTCCCACTTACCGGCCAGGCCCCAACGCTTGTTGTCGTCGGCCTGCAGTGCCTTCTTGTCGTTGTCGTAGGCGCCGGCGAGGGTGAACTGCTCGCCAATTGCCCAGCTCAGGCCGATGCCGACACCGTCGACCGCATCACCGTTATTGACTTTACCGGAATCCCGGCCCAGGAGTTCCTCGTCGGCATTGCCGCTCGAACCGCCGGCGCCGGTGCCGTTCATCGACATGCGGACATCGAACTCGAGGTATACCGGACCAAAGGAATTGGCATACTTGATGGTGTTCGACGACCGGTAGGGGCCGCCCGCGACGGACGAGTACAGTAAGTAACCCACCGTGAAGGTCGGATCGAGGTGGGTACCCAGCGTGTCGTAGAAGGCGCTCCACTGGTTACCAATGGTCACCGCACCCCAGGAGCCGGACAGGCCGACATAACCCAGACGCGTGTCGTTGATACCACCACGACCCTTGCCGCCTACGCTGTCGAAGTCACCTTCACGGTTGGTGTAGGTGAAGAACTCGTAGCGACCGATGGCCGACAGACCGTTGCCCAGATCGGACTTGGCCTTGAAGCCGAGGCGCGACACCACGTTGCGCAGGCCCCACACGTTACTGGAAACGTCGCGGTCCGTATACTGGATCGCGTTGTTGATTCGGCCATACGTCTGAACGGTCATGTGTTCTTCCGCATTGACCACGGCCGGCACCGCCAGAGCACTGGCTACCGCCGCCGATATAAGTTTCTTATTCATTTGAGTTTCCTCATTAGTTGAATATGCAAATAAGTTGAATATGCAAAAATCCGTGTTCACGTGAAAACGATAATTACCGGGAGTTGCCCCGTTGGTTGCTTATCGCAGGCCGAACTATACTCAGTATTTACGTGAATACAACAGATTTTGTGAAAATAAACATACAAAATCGAATTTCCTAATTTTTTTTGTTATTTTTACAACAAAAACAGATTAAAAACTGATTTTTCCTTGTGTTAGGAATGTATCCTCGAATCGTTCGAGATAGTCCAGGGTCGAGATAGAATAGGGCATTCATCGGCTACCTCGCCGATTTTCCGTCTGATATAATTCCCCGTTGGCCATATTTTTTATCTTTTCGTCGTTTTTGTACTCTCATGCATAACTCAAGACACTTGGTATCAATGCTCGTCGCGCTGGCGCTCGGGGGTTGCGGCGGACTGGGTTTCAACACGAATCCGGGCGGCGACACGGCGGTCAAATCGAGGCAGCCGTCGGCGTCACTGGAGGTGCCCCCGGATCTCATGGAAACCACCAGTGAGGAGATCACGTCCGCGAAGGCCGAGCAGGAAGCCCTGCAAAGCCGGGAAGTGCTGCCGGAGTCCTATCCGACCGAGCTAATCCGGGATGGAGACGAGGTGTGGCTGGAAATCCAGGCACCTCCTCAGCTGGTATGGAAAAGAATGATCGATTACTGGGCGGCGATAGGTGTCGGTCTGGTGCTCAATCAACCTCAGACCGGCACGATGGAAACCGGCTGGATCCAACCGGAGAGAAGACCGGGCGCAATTACGGCGCTTTTCGCCGGCATGAACCAAGCGGGGTATGACAAGTACCGGGTGCGCCTGGAGCGTTCGGAAGACAGCGCGACCAGACTGTACGTCGATCACACCTGGGCACAGAAGATACTAGTCACTTACCCGGTCAAGGATCCCGAGTCAACGTGGGTGGAGACCGAGGACCCGGAAAAAGCGCTCAGCCTGCTCAAAGCGGTCGCATTCGAAATGGATCCGGAAAACAATATCCTCGGCGGTTGATCTTGCTGCGAGGGTACTGCTGAATAATTATTTCGCGGCACCGAACAACAATTGTAGGAGGCGCGCCTCGCGCCGATCAATCGCGGCGAGGCGCCGCTCCTACAAAATTGCCATGGCGCCAAACAATGATGCAGGGGCTCGTCCCGATCAATCGCGGCGAGGGCGCCGCTCCTACGGGTTGGGTGTGACGCCGGGTTTTCGTGTAGGAGGCGCGCCTCGCGCCGATCAATCGCGGCGAGGGCGCCGCTCCTACAAAATTGATGCGATCATCCTGTAGGGCTAAATGAATTCGTAGTTGTACTGCAGATCGGTTTCGCCGTGCACGCGGGCGTGGAACGACACGACGACCCGGTCTTTATCTCCCGTGTATGGAAAAGCCATGTGCTTGACGTGGGAGGGGAACACGACCAGCACGCCGTTTTCCGGGTAGGAATCCCAACTCATGCTTTCGTTCAGATAGATGTTGCCGAACTCGCAGTGGCCGCCGGCGACGGCCTCCATGTGATGACCGTAAAACCGGGTGATGCCGTTCAGTAGCCCGTCCTTTCGGTCGTCGGCCGACCGGCTGCAGCCGTCGGTTTGAATGTAGTACACGCCGGACCAGGAGCAATTGCCGTGGATATGGGTCTCGTGAAATCCCCCGGCATTCGACATCTGAAACCAGATTCCCGTGACCTCGACGTCGATGTTCTGGGCCCGCCCCCAGAACCGTCCGTTCACCTCGCTGGCCACCTCGAACACGTTGTCCATGATGAACTTGATCAGTTTACCCAATGCGGGATCGTCCTTGTACTCCTCGTACAGGTTATCCCGGCTGGCGTACACCGGTGCCGGTGTTTTTTCGTGCTTTCGCCGGTGCGCGTAAAACAGTTCCAGCAGTTCGCGGTTCACTTTCTGGTGCTGCCCGAATTTCTTGTTCAGTACGGGGGTAGGCCAGAGGTACTGGATGTTCGGATTGCGCGGGGCATTGGGCATTGCCGTGTAACCGGTGTTCGGAAATTTACGATGCGGTACTGAGAGTCTATCCCGAGCCACGTTATAATGAAACAATCAATTGAGAAACCTATATGCTCGGAACACTGCACTATAATTTGAATTTACGGCTACTTGGCGGGTTGATGATCCTGTTTGGCTGTGCGGGCTGCGCTACCAGCGGCGACATGGCCTACAAGTATCAGGACAACGCGGAGACCTGCGTAAAGTTGGGCCGTGAAATCGCGAAACAAAGCGGTGATTCCGATTACAGAAGGTCTCTCAACCAGCGCTACTACCAGAACTGTGTCGGTAAGTAGCGGTTTGTCTGGTTCGATATCGAACCGCGGTCTCCGGGCAACACTGCTGGTTTTTCTGTGTTGCCTGTCGTTGCCGGGGGACGCCCGCGCTGAGGACCGTAAACACTCGATCCTGATTGAACATATCAATCAGAAATGGACGGGAGACCTGGACGGGATGGTCAGGGATCGCGTCATCAGGGTGCTCGTCGTTTACAATAAGACACAGTACTTTCTCAACGGCGCCGACCAGCACGGTATCACCTACGATCTGATGACCGAATTCGAGAAGTACGTCAACAAGAAAACGGATTCAGGCGGAATACCGGTGAGGATCGTGTTCGTCCCCGTCACCAGGGATCGGATATTGCCTGCGCTTGTCGAGGGCTATGGAGACATCGCATCTGCGAACCTGACCATCACCCCCGAGCGCTCCCGGACCGCCGCCTTCTCGGATCCGCTTATCGAGGATGTGAAAGAACTGCTGGTTACCGGCCCCGCCGCGGAACAGGTCAATACGCTGAAGGACTTGTCGGGCAAGCTCATCTACGTGCGCCCCTCCAGCAGTTACTTCGAGAGCCTCGAGCGTCTGAACCGGGAATTCGGGAAACAGGAAAAAGAGCCGGTGGAGATCGTCGAGGCCGACGAGAACCTCGAAGACTCGGATTTAATCGAGATGGTGAACGCCGGGGTCATCGGGATGATCATCGTTGACAGTCACAAGGCACGATTTTGGCAAGACATATTCACCGATATCGAAGTCCACGAAGATATCGCCGTCAACAGCGGAGGCAGGATCGCCTGGGCGTTTCGGAAAGGCAGCCCCAAACTGAGAGCGCTGGCAAACGCCTTCGTCAACAACAGCAAGAAGGGAACCATGCTGGGAAACGTTCTGTACAAGCGCTATCTGAAGGAAAACAAATGGGTCCGGAACGCGATGAATGAACAGGAAATGGAACGGCTCGATGAAGCAATCGGCTATTTCCGGAATTATGCCGATGCGTATTCTTTCGACTGGCTGATGCTGGCCGCGCTGGGTTATCAGGAATCCGGGCTCGATCAGTCCCAGCGCAGCCCGGTCGGCGCGATAGGCGTCATGCAGATGCTCCCTTCGACGGCGAGGGATCCGAATGTCGGGATAAAGGACATCCACGTCATGGAAAACAATATCCATGCCGGGACCAAGTATCTTAGGTTCCTCAAAGACCGGTATTTCAGTGGTGACGACATAGACGATCTCAATAAGACATTGTTTGCGTTCGCTTCCTACAATGCGGGCCCGGCTCGCATCAACGGGCTGCGCGATGAAGCCGGGAAGAAGAATCTGGACCCGAATGTCTGGTTCGACAACGTCGAGGTAGTCGCCGCCCGTCGTATCGGCGCGGAAACCGTCAACTACGTGGGCAACATCTACAAGTACTACGTCGTGTACAGACTATACTCCGAACAGCTGGATGAAAGAGCCAGCCGGGGCATAGAAAACTAGGGAACGATATTCACAAGCCTATTGCTGGCGGCATCAAATACAGGCTTTAGTCAAGGTTTGAGCTTATGAAAAAAATACTGTTATTCGCGGTTGGCTGCTGCCTGCTGCCTGCATTGGTGATGGCAAAAGACGTGTGGCAGTCGGACGAGGCGATCGGAATCGTCCACGAGTTGCTGGAATCATTGAACCTCATCGTGGAGATGTCCGATAAGGAACAGATGCAGCCGGACGCGGTTCAAAGCAAGAATGCGCACGCGGCGCTGGTAGACATCAGGTTTTTGATAGACGAACTGGAAAAAATGGATCTGGCACTGGCGGTGGGCAGGGGCAAGGCACAGACATTTGCCCAGTACAAAAAGATCTCGAACCTTCGTTACAGCGTCCGGGACTACGCGCGGGATACGGAGATCTCGGAAGAAATACGCGTCGTCGCAGCTGCCGCGAGACGGCTGCTGCGCAAGCTGGATTTGATGTACATCTGATGCATCCGGAGTAGAAGCGATCGACAAGATCCACGCAATACTTCTGTCCATCGCGCTGTCCTTTCCGCTGCTTGCACACGCGGCGGAGTTCGAGCCGGATATCCAGTCGTTCCTGTCGGCGCAGACTTTCCCCGCAAAATGGCTGCGCAGCGACTACCATGTGGTCGATAACGACGTCATCAACCATGGGTTCATGAACCACTACCGCGTGGGATCCCGCTTCGGCGTGTTTCAGGCCATTGGAAACGACGAGCTGTTCGTCCGTATTCGCGAGATCGAAGCGCTGGAAACGCTCAAGAATATGAGCAAGAGCCGGTTGTTCG
>CAMYOI010000156.1 GCA_947259955.1 uncultured Gammaproteobacteria bacterium | reverse complement strand
ACCAGGATCCCGAGCGATGGCGCAGGACAGGTGCCGATGAACGCCGGGCTGCAGTGAGATGCATAGCCGCCTGGTGAGAAATGCGGGTTAATATAAACGCGGTCAGATACAGAGACCGAATGCAGGAGAATGATATGAAAACCAGTCTGGTCGCGCGAATTTCAGTTCCGTTTATAGTTATTGCTACAGCGCTCCTATGGAGTACGGCCCGCGCTGAAGAGTGCCCGGATTTCCTGGACCACAATTTTCGCAAGCTCCACTCCCCGGAAACAATCAATCTGTGCCAGCAGTTCGCCGGCAAGCCTCTTTTAATAGTGAACACGGCCAGCCACTGTGGTTTTACTCCCCAGTTCAAGGGGCTGGAACGCCTGCACAGGAAGTATGAGGACAGGGGACTTGTAGTGCTCGGCTTTCCTTCGAACGATTTTCGGCAGGAAGCCGACAACGAGGAAAAAACCGCGCAGGTTTGCTATATCAACTACGGGGTGACGTTCACGATGATGGCCCCGATCTCGGTTACGGGCACGGACGTTCATCCTCTGTTCCGTGAACTGGCAAGTCAATCCTCCCAACCCAACTGGAATTTCAACAAGTACCTCGTCAGCCCGTCGGGGAAAGTCGTCAAACACTTCGATACCGGCACCACGCCCGAGTCTTCCACCGTGATCCAGAGTATCGAAAGTCTGCTGTAATTGTATTTATATCAAGCCCTGCTCCCGACCCACTGCGGAAAACGCCTCGAGCGCGCGATCCAAATCTTCGCGGGTATGCGCGGCGGACATTTGGGTACGAATCCTCGCCATATCCTTCGGCACCACCGGGAATGAAAACGCTATCACGTATATTCCTCGCTCGAGGAGTTCCGCCGCCAACCTCTGCGCCGCGACCGCGTCGCCCAGCATGACCGGAATGATTGGGTGCTCCCCGGGGATCAATTCAAATCCGGCATCGGCCATGCCCTGCCTAAAATACGCCGCGTTCTGTTTGAGCCGATCTCTCAGATCACTGCTCTCCCGTAAAAGATCGATAACTTTGATCGTCGCGCCGACGATGCAGGGCGCCACGGAATTAGAGAAAAGATAGGGCCGCGCTCTCTGCCGCAACAACTCAACCAAGGGACCCGGACCGGCAATATATCCACCGGATGCGCCACCCATCGCTTTGCCAAACGTGCCGCTGTACAGGTGCACCCGTTCGTCGACCGCCCAGTGTTGTGGCGTACCCGCTCCGGTCTCTCCCATAAACCCCACCGCATGGCTGTCATCGACCATAACCAGCGCATCATACTTTTCGGCCAAATCACAGATTGCCGGAAGGTTGGCCATGATGCCGTCCATTGAAAACACCCCGTCGGTCACGATCAACCGGAACCGCGCACCTCTTGACTGTTGCAGGCAATTTTCGAGTTCATCCATATCATTGTTGGCATAGCGAAGCCGATCGGCCTTGCACAAACGGATGCCGTCGATAATGGATGCGTGATTAAGTGCGTCGGAGATCACCGCGTCCTCCGCACCAAGCAGTGCTTCGAACACGCCCCCGTTTGCATCGAAACAGGATGAAAACAGAATGGCATCCTCCGTTCCAAGGAAACACGACAGCCGGGATTCGAGATCCTTGTGCAGATCCTGGGTACCGCATATGAACCGGACCGAAGCCATACCGAAGCCGTGGCTGTCCATGGCGGTCTTCGCAGCCTCGATCAATCTGGGATCATTTGCCAGCCCAAGATAGTTATTGGCGCACAGGTTGAGCACTTCGTTTACCTGTCCGTCGCCGTTTTCGACGACTGTTGAAATGACGGAAGACTGGGGCGTAACGATAGTGCGCTCTCGTTTGAGCAATCCCTGCTCCTCGATTTCTACCAGTGTGTCCTTGGCATGTCTAATAAGATTGGCTGACATAGTGATCCTGCTCTCAAAGCATACTCTGTTCGATGAATCTCAATCGGCGCGTCCCCGCGCCTCCACACCTACGCGGCTTGCGCGAAAATGCTCTCCAGGAGCTTTTTTCAGACCGGTGCTCAGCCACTCCTGTCCTGCGTCGTCGCTCGGGATACTGGTGCAAAATGCAGGCCACGGAAGCTCTGATCAATTCTGTCAAGAAGCGTGCCGAAGCTGCGAGCGAAGCGTGGCAGGACGCCGCAATCCAGATGTTCTTGTATGACAACCATGCTGGATTGCTTCACTTCGTTCGCAATGACTAAATTTTGAATTGATCTGAGTTTCCCTGGCATGGTAAGTCCTTAGCAAGAAATCAAAGCCGCCCCTCTGGCCAATATCCGGATATTGCCTGCGAGGCGCGCCTTGTCCCCGTGTTTTTGGGGGACTCTGAATGTCACAGAATTTACGACGGGGTACACTAAATTCTCCCTTCCTCCACGGCGTGGCAGGCAATGGAAGTGTCGTCGTAGACCTTGATTTCGGGAACCTCCCGGGTACACCTTTCATTCGTGTGGATGCAGCGACTATGGAAAACGCAACCGCTGGGCAATTTCACCGGGGTCGGCACTTCCCCTTTTAGCTTGATGTAATCGGAACTGTCCTGGTTTAGTTTTGGGATGGCGCTGAGCAACGCCTGGGTATACGGGTGGCGTGGAACGGAAAAAAGCTTCCCGGTGGGCGCCAGCTCGCACAATGTCCCCAGATACATCACGGCCACCCGCGACCCGAAGTGCTCTACCACGGCGAGATCGTGGGTAATGAACAGAAAGGTCAAATCCCGCTGTTCCCGGGCATCCATCAGCAGGTTGAGCACCTGCGCCTGTATGGATACATCCAGCGCCGAAATGGGTTCATCGGCAACAATGAACTCGGGGTCAACGGCGAGTGCACGGGCAATGCTTATTCGCTGCCGTTGCCCCCCGGAAAATTCATGCGGATAGCGGCTGCTCCAGGACGGATCCACGCCAACGGATCTGGTTACGCCCACCACGATATCCTTGATTTCCGCGTTGGACAGATCCGGGTTATGGAAGCGGATGGGCTCCTCCAGGGTCTGCTGCACGGTCATTCTCGGATTCAACGAGGCATAAGGATTCTGGAAGATCATCTGCATCTTCCTTCGATACGGCAGCATATCACCCATGCTTATGTCGTCGATCCGCTTTTGATCATAGGTCACCTCACCCTGACTGGGTCTGATCAGGCCCATGATGACCCTGGCCAGCGTCGATTTACCGCATCCGCTTTCCCCCACTACACATAAAGATTCCCCTTTTTTCACCTCCAGATCGACACCGCTGATGGCTTTGACACTCTCGCGCTTGCGGATCAGGCGCCCATTTTCGAAGGTCAACTGTTCCAGCAGCCCCCCGTGAATCGGGAACTCCTTGTACAGATCGTGCACACCCACGAGAGAAGACTGGCTCATATCAGGACTCTTCTGACAGGGCCTTGTGACAGGCCACCCTTGTCGAACCCATCGTGGTGTAGTCCGGCCGGGTCGTCCTGCAAATGTCGGCAACCAACGGACACCGCGGATTGAATGCGCAACCGTCGGGAATTCCGTTGAGGGGTGGCATGCCTCCCTTGATCTGGTTCAATCGCTGTCCCGGCGTGGTCTTCTGCGGTAGTGCACCCATCAAACCGTGGGTGTAGGGGTGACGCGCGTTGTTGATAATGTCCTTGGTATCCCCTTCCTCGACGATACGTCCGGCGTACATGACGATCGCCCGCTCGGTCATCTGCGAGATCACGCCCAGATCGTGGGTAATCAAGATCAGCCCGACACCGCTCGAGTTGCACAATTCCATGAGTAGATCCATGATTTCCGCCTGGATGGTTACGTCCAGCGCCGTCGTCGGTTCGTCTGCAATGATCAATGGCGGCTTGGTAATCAGGGCTATGGCGATCACCACCCGCTGGCGCATGCCGCCGGATAGTTCGTGTGGATACTGATCGAAGCGCGTCGCCGCTGATGGAATATGCACCTCGGCCAGGCTGTCGATGGCTCTTTGCCGGGCCTCTTCCTTGGAAATTTGCTGGTGGGCGTGCAGTGCCTCGGTCATCTGCGTCCCGATGGTCAATACCGGATTGAGCGTCATCATCGGGTCCTGGAAAATCATGCTGATCCGATTGCCACGGATCTCGCTCATTTCCTGCAGCGACAAACGGGTCAGATCTTTTCCGTCAAAGAGTATTTCACCGCCGGATATATAACCCGGCTTGCTGATCAGGTTGAGAATCGAGAACGCGGCAACCGATTTGCCTGCACCGCTCTCGCCGACAATCCCCAGTCGTTCGCCTTTGTCGAGGGTAAAGGATACATCCCTGAGCGCCACCAGATCCTCTTTGCGCATGGCGAATGTGACTTCGAGATTTTTGACTTCGAGAAGACTCATCTATTTATCGGGTTCCCGTGCAAACGCAAGGTCGAGTTCGTTGCTCTCTGCCGACCAAACCAATCGCGGCGAGGGCGCTGCTCCTACGTTGGAAGCTTGCGGCATGGGCGCGCCTCCTACAAGAAAATTGACGCCGTACCACGGTTTGTAGGAGCGGCGCCCCCGCCGCGATATCGTTTCTAGAATAATGCAAAACTCTCCGCAATTTTGATTCCCTAGTTTTTATACAACTTGGGATTCAGCACATCCCGCAGGAAATCACCCAGAAGATTCATCACCAGAACCAGCACTATCAGAACGATCCCCGGAATTATGGTGATCCACCACGATCCGCTGAAAATGAACTCGAATCCGGAATTGATCAACGAACCCAGGGAAGGTTTGGACACCGGCATACCAAGCCCGAGGAACGACAGTGCGGCCTCGCTGACAATGGCATTGGCCACCTGCACGGTGGAAATAACCAGGATGGGCGAAAGAGTATTGGGCAGGATATGCCGGAACATGATGCGCGCCGGGCGAAGACCGACCACCCGCACCGCATCGACATACTCCTTTTTCTTCTCCGCCAGCACCGAGGCGCGGACCGTACGGGCATATTGAGGCCATTCCGCAATGCCGATAACGAGAATCAGCATCAATATGGCCAGGCGTTCGTACAGCTCGGTGCCGAACAACGCCTGGAATACGGCCAGAAATATTATGGCTACCATCAGTGTGGAAAAAGACAGCTGAATATCGGCAAGGCGCATTAGGAAGCTATCGACGCGGCCTCCAAAGTACCCGGAAATCAAACCGAGGGATATGCCTAGGACCCCCTGCAGCAGGACCGCGCAGATTCCAATGGTGAGCGATATGCGGGTGCCGTACAGAATGGTGCTGAACAGATCCCTGCCCTGGGCATCGGTTCCCAGCAGGAAACGCGAATTTCCCCCGTCCAGCCACATCGGTGGAATCTCCGAATCCATGATGTCGATGATGGTCGGATCATAAGGATTGTAGGGAGCGATCAACGGCGCGGCATAACAAGCAACAACGTAAATGCACATGATGACGAAACTGGTAATCGCAATCTTGTCGCGCTTGAAATCGTGGTAGAACGCCGATTCCATGAACTGCTGCCACTTCACCGCGACCATCAGCCGTCACCCCCGTGGGGCCGTGCCAGTTTGACTGTGGGATTGACCAGGCCGTAAACCAGGTCGACGATGGTATTGGTCACGACAAAAATAAGGCCTACCACGATCAGGTAGGCGATGATCAACGGCGTGTCCACCCGGTTCACGGCCTCCAGGAACAGAAATCCCATGCCCGGCCACTGGAATACCGTCTCGGTGAGAATGGTGAATGCGATTAGTGTGCCGATCTGCACACCGCCGACCGTGATCACCGGCAGCAAAGTGTTCTTGAGGGCATGCACGAACCAGACCCGCTTAGGTGACAGTCCCTTGGCCCAGGCAAATTTGACGTACTCCGATTCGAGCACCTCCAGCATCTCCGCGCGGATCAGCCTTATGAACAGCGGCAGCATGATCGAAGACAGCGCAATGCAGGGCAGTATGAGGTGGACCAGCCCGTCCCAGGTCAGAAAACCCGTGGTCCAGCCACCGAATATTTCCACCGTCTCGCCCCGACCGAATGACGGCAGCCATCCAAGCTCCACTGAAAATATATAAATGGACATGATCGCCGTCAGAAAAACCGGGATGGAAATACCGACGGTACTGACTGCCATGGCGAATTTGGAAAACCAGTGCCTTGGATTGATTGCCGCAAACACCCCTATAGGCACCGAGAAGACGATGATGATCAGGGATGCCCCGAAAACGAGCTCCAGCGTCGCGGGCAATTTATCCAGTATGACGTCGACGGCGGGCCGCTTGAAAAAGTACGAAGTGCCGAGGTCTCCCTGCAGCGCGTTCTTCAGGAACCGCCAATATTGCACGAAGAAGGGATCGTTCAGACCCATTTTATCTCTGAGGGCCTGGCGCTCCTCCTCCGAGACCGACTGCCCGACCATCTCTCGCAGTGGGTCGCCAAGGTTGTCCTGAATGGAAAACGCGATGACGCTGATGACAAACATCACCAGCGCCGCCTGGGCCAGCCTTCTTACGAAGAAAGCAAACATAGAGTCAGATTGTCTCTATCAACAGAAGCAGCGCACCGGGGCCGTACAGCGCCAGTTTTACCGATACAATATTATTCGTTCTGAGGCGCATGGAGGAATCCAGTATAACAATCTTCCATGCCTCTCCGCAGAGTAAAGCTTGTCGGACTCGATCAAAGTCCGGATCGCGGCGAGGGCGCCGCTCCTACAAAACCCTGCCGCGGTGTCAATTACCTTGTAGGAGGCGCGCCTCGCGCCGATTTCCAGGAGTTGAATTCATAATATTGACGAGCAATCCGGGGACCCCAATCGGGATAGGGGCGATCAGCGCTGCTGATCGACCCCTCCCACACCACCCGGCATGCGGGTCCGCACCGGGCGGTTCGAGAAGTTGAGGTTCATAAGAGTCGAGGAACGCCGAGCCGGTCGAAGTAGGCGATAGGCATGAGCATGTGCAACACGCCGAGGCTAGTATGCCACCAACGACGTGTGCCCGCGGCCACGATAGCCGCTTGGTCCTGCCCTGCGCCCATCGCGCGCAATTCCCGATATGCCGTTGTCCCACGGCGCCAGTGCTTGAGCTGCAGCGCACGCAGACGCCGACGCAGCCATTCGTCCAAGCTACGGAACACCCGCGACGTTTGTGCCAAGCGGAAGTACGCCTTCCAGCCGAGCAGGTAACGCCGTAGATCGGCCGCCACATCAGACAGACTACGTCCGCGAGTCCGGCGCGTGATCTGCCGGATGCGCCGCTTGAAGGCTTCGATCGCCGGGGCCGCAACCGCACGCCGGACATTGCCCCATGGATTAAGCCATAAGCTATAACCAAGGAACTTAACGCCAAACGCACTGGTCACTGCGGTCTTGGCTTCATTTACCTTCAGGTGGAGTTGGTCGTAGAGCTTACGCATCCCCCGCAGCACTCGCTCGCCCGCCTTCTGACTGCGTACATAGACATTGCAGTCGTCAGCGTAACGTACGAAGCGATGGCCACGCCGCTCCAGTTCCCAATCCACCTCGTCCAGCAACACGTTGGCCAACAGCGGCGAGATCGGCCCGCCTTGCGGCGTTCCCTCGTACCGCTCCATGGCCACACCATTGAGCATTATCCCAGCCTGAAGGTATCGCCGGATCAACCGCAGTACGGCTTTATCCTCGATACGCTTCGACAACCGGTGCATCAGCACATCGTGATTGACCCGATCAAAGAACTTCTCCAAGTCAACATCGACCACAACTCGGTAGCCGTCCTGCACATAACGCTGCGCTTCAAGCACGGCGTCGTGCGCTCGTCGGCCCGGCCGGAAGCCGTGGCTGTGTTCAGAGAATGTCCGATCAATACGCGGTTGCAGAACTTGCAGCAGGGCTTGCTGGATGAGCCGATCCGCCACTGTCGGTATCCCCAGTTCCCTCATGCCCCCGTTCGACTTCGGAATCCGAACGCGGCGCACCGGTTGTGGCCGGTAGCGTCCCGCGAACAGGTCCGCCCGTATCCGGCGCCAGTGGGTCTTGAAATAGTCGATCGTGTCGTCAATCGACAGTCCATCCACCCCCGCACTACCTCGATTGGCCTTCACCCGTTTCCAGGCTACGACCATGTTCCCCCTTGCGAGTGCCTGCCGAAGCAGATCCCCTCGCCCTGAGCCTTCTTGATTCATGCCGCACTGACCCTGCTTCATCGCGTCCCGCCTCCGACAAAGCTTCACCTTGCCGTCGTCCGGTTCGTCCCGGTTGTCCGGGCTTCTGATGCAGTGCAGGTCCAAGCGACATGACTTTCGGCTCTCCTTCTCGTTCGGCCCTTCGCCTCACGGCTACTATGGCCTCTGCTGACTTCTTGCTCCGGTTCATCACCGTCGTCCTTTCAGACACAAGACAAGATCTCCCCAGGTAAGAACACGATCCTTCCCCGCACAACCGCCGGATTTACGCCGTCAACCCTTGACCACAAGAGCTTCGCAGTCTCTTGCCTGCTCGCCCTGGTCAACCACGCCTCGTATCCGATTCTTGTCCATCGGCTCACGGTTTCGCTACTCGCTTCCTCACCACGCTCGCTCACCCTCACGCAGTTGCGTTTCACTTCGCTCGCTGTGGTCAGCTCACGGGAGGACTTTCACCTCCAAGATCGCGCCCATGCTGGGCGCACAAAAAATGGGCCGCTAGAAGCGGCCCATCAAAGCTCTGCCAGCTTTACCCGGCTTATCGTTATTTGATAACGAGATCCCCAAGGTACGGAAAATTCATGACATTGACGATCGGGGCGATATTCACGCCTTTGCGAGCGGCCCAGGCGCGATCCTGCCAGTGAAGCGGTACGAACGCGGCCTCGTCGTGCAGGATCTGCTCGACTTCCTGCAGCATGGCCGTACGTTTGGCCTCGTCCGTCTCACTCTGGCTTGCGACGATCAGTTCATCCACCCTGGCATTGGAATAATTGCCGCTGTTGTACTGCCCGTATCCCGTTTCCGCGTCCGGAGTCATGGCCAGGAACTCGGTGAAGTTGGACGAGTCCTCGGTGTCGGAATGCCAACCGATCATCATTATGTCGGCGGCGCGCTCATCGAACTTGGGCCAGTACTGCGCCTTCGGCATGGTCTTGAGATCGACCTTGATATTGATCTTGGCCAGCATGCTCGCGACCGCTTCCGCGATCTTGTCGTCGTTCACATAGCGGTTGTTCGGCGCCATCATGGTGAGCGAGAAGCCGTCGGCGTAGCCCGCCTCCTTCATCAACGCCTTGGCCTTCTCCAGATCATAGCGTGGCTTCAGATTCTCGTCGTATCCGAGATAGCCCTTTGGGCTCTGCTGGGCCGCCGCGGTGCCGAAACCACGCATGATTTTCTCGACTATGCCCTCGTTGTTGATGGCGTGAACTATGGCCTGCCGCACCTTCGGATTCTTGAGCTCTTCACGGCGTTCCTGATTCATCTGGAAGGTAATAATGCGGGTACCGCTCATGGTTACCAGATCGGTATTCGGATCTTTGTCGATGCGATCGAGATCGGCCGGCGGTACGGGCGCAATGAAGTCCACATCACCCGAAAGCAAAGCCGCCACCCGGGTCGGATCTTCCTTGATCGGGGTGAACACGATCTTGTCGACATTGCCTGGTGACTCGGTGTCCCAGTAGTCCTTGAATCGATCGAACTCGACTTTGACGCCCTGCTCGCGGGAAGTGATGATGAACGGTCCGGTTCCCGATGCGTTCGTGGAAGCGAAGGCATCGCCGTGTTTGACAATGGCGTCTTTTGCTTTGCCGTTCTCGTCGTAACCGTCATAGAACTTCCGGTCCATGGGGAAGATGTACGTCGCGGTATGGAGCACCAGGGGATAAGGTTCTTTGGTTACGATGTCGATGGTATATTTGTCGACGACGTTCAACGCCTCGAAGGGCGCGAATATGCCCCTGAAGTCCGGGCTCTTTTTCAGCCGGTCGAAGGTCCAGCTCACATCCAGTGCGGTCATCTCGTTTCCGGAATGGAACTTCACACCCTCGCGCAGCTTGAACCGGACGGTTTTGTCATCGATCCGTTCCCAGCTTTCGGCGAGGCGGGGATCGAAGCCCAGCTCCTGGTTCCATCTCACCAGCGGGTCGAAAATCATATGGGAAAGCTGCAGCGTACCGCCGGACAGCTGCTCATGCGGGTCGAGCGATACCGGATCCGCATCGTAAGCCATTTTCAGAGTGGCCGCGTGCGCGGCCGCACCGATCACCATTCCCACGACGGAAAAGGTGATTAGTTTGAGAAGTTTATTCATGAATTCCTCCAAATGGTATTGTCGTCATGACGACTATTGGCGACTTTCGTAGCGTGTCGAAAGTTTCTAGGGGCGTTTTTTACGCTATACGGATGGCTTATTCAAGTATCAATTATGCCGAGACGGGTTCAAGCCACTATTTATGCTGTATAAGGCTGGAGCATCCGGTCATCCGGATCGATCAATTGTTTTCTCGATCGCCGGCAAACGAAGCCCGAGGGTTACCGCTCGGACGACCATGAACAGCATCAGGCAAAACCACAAACCATGGTTTTGCCACACCGGCACGATGAGATGAGCCACACGGCAACAAGGTACACCGCCACCGATACGATCATGGCATTGCGCATATCGACGGTCCGTGTAGTTCCGATGAATATTCCGTCGAGCTGAAAACTCCACACCGATACGACGGGCGACAGCAGTATCCAGGGCATATACTCCGCGGCGCTGCTCTGCACCGCGTCGATACCGGTCAATACGCTTACGATGAGTTCACCGAACGACAAGTAGACAACGGTAAAGATGATCGCGATCAACAGCGCCCAGATCGTCGTATAGTACATGGACGACCGAAACGCTGCCCTGCTGCGCGCGCCATAGGCGCTTCCTGCCAGTGCTTCGACGGCGTGCGCGAATCCGTCAAGACCGTAGGCAAGAAACTGCTGAAGATGCAGCAGGACGGCATTCGTGGCCAGAATGATTTCTCCGAACTTCGCACCCCGGGCAGTGAAGAACGCGAAGGCGAAAACCAGACACAGGGTGCGAATGAAAATGTTCAGATTGACATGCATCAGTTCCTTGACTTTGTCGGCGTTAAGAATTCCTTGTCTTTCGAAACCGGCCCCGATTCCTCGCAGGGTACGGCGGCAGATGTAGAGGCCGGCGGCTAACGCCAGATATTCACTCAATACCGAGGCCTCGGCCACGCCCTGCACTCCCCGGTTTAGCCGCAGGACGAAGACCAGGTCAAGAAGCACGTTCGTCAAGTTCAGGATCAGCTGCAGCACCAGGGCCGCGCGGGTTTTCTGCATACCGATGAGGAATCCAAGAACGACATAGTTGCCCAGCGTGGCAGGCGCACTCCAGATCCTCACCCGGAAATAGTCATTGGCAAGGGCTTCCAGTTCGACGCCGCCCTCGAGCAGCCAGAACGAGACGAGGCTGACGGGATGCTGCAGCAGCAACAGTATCGCCCCCAACACGACCGCCGTCAGCAGCGCCCTCATCAGCACCAGAGTGACCTCCGGGGCGTCATTGGCACCGTTGGCCTGGGCAACGAAGCCGGTGGTACCCATGCGCAGAAAACCGAAGCCCCAGAACAGAAAACTGAATA
>CAMYOI010000155.1 GCA_947259955.1 uncultured Gammaproteobacteria bacterium | reverse complement strand
CGTGAGGAAGATATTCCACTGTGTGAGAGCGTGCAGAAGGGACTCCACAGCAAGGGCTACTCGCAGGGCCGCTTCATGGTCAACCAGGACAGACCCCATCTGAACGAGCACGCCGTGCACCACTTCCAGTCAAAAGTGCTCGATGCCCTATCACGGGCGTAACGCCGCGGTCTCCCGGAACTTGAGCTGCCGATGTGGGATATGACTACTGAACTCGTCTGAAGCGGGCCTGCATTCGTTTCAATAGTTCCAGACCTTCCCGGAAGCCATCGAGATCGACATCGACGCTGAAGTCTTGGAAGATGTAGTCGCTGAAATGGATCTTTAGCGTCGAACTGTTTTCAAGGAACGCAACGAAGGCGCGCGCTTCCCGGCCGCCCAGCAGGCAGGGGCGGTCACAGTCCCCGAACACGAATTTCTCCCCGCTGCCCGCCTCCAGGTGAGCGCTCGAGAGGCCGGTCTGCCGCTCGTACTCGAATTCGATGAAATAGCCGTGTGCCTCGCTCCAGTAGACCCGTGGGATCATCGCCCTGAAATCCGGGTGCGGTTTGTAGACAATCACCAGGTTCAGGTCGCAGATCGTCTCACCGGTATCCCCAAGTTTTATACACCAGATTTCCCAGGCACCGCTGCGCTCGAAATCAGCTACTTTGTTATCCGGATGCGTGCTCCGCGCGCCCGCGCCCTCGAACGGCAACATCAGCGATGAGGCTATTACGATGCAAAAAAGGCATTTTCCAGACTTGCTGAGCATAGGTAGGGCAGACCGAGTCAGCCTTGTCACACGTTCGATCCCAGTTTCTTGAACATGCAAATGCACGATATGTGGAATATCACATATAGAGTCTCGTGCATGCACTCTCCAGGCTAAACGTTCCTTTATGCTGGGTTGTTTTTCAACTGACTAATAATCATTTCAAGGACGCCGTCGGACCCGCCGAAATGTCGCATGACCAAGATTTCCCGCTCCGGGTAGCGTTCCCTGAAACCGTCGACGATGGCCGGGATGTCCTTGTCGACGTGCCTGCCTGAATTCAGGAAGAACGGATAGATCGTGATCGACTGCGCGTCCCGGTCCAGCATTGTTTCCATCAGCTCCGGCAAATACGGCGGAACAAGCTCCAGAAACGCGGCGTCCACGACATCGAACTCGGGGGCAAGCAAGGGTCTGATCTCATCGACCAGATCGAAGACTTCCCGGTTCGATTTTTCCCTGCGGCTGCCGTGGGCGAGAAAGATCAATGCCTTCATGGCTGACCGGGCAGGTAGGCGTCGACCTCCACTTCTACCAGCATATCTGGGTGGACCAGCGCCGATACCTCGACCATGGTATTGACCGGTTCTATGCCTTTGAATCGTCTTCCATGCTCCCGGGCATACTCGTCGAACAGGTCCATGCGCGTCAGGTAAACCCGGCTGCGCACGACGTGTTGAAGGCCGGCGCCAAAGTGATTCAACGCCTTTTCTATCCGGTCCAGGCACTGATTGAACTGGGCCGCCATATCCTCCACGCCGACAATGTTTCCGTCATCGTCGACGCTGGTCGTGCCGGCGACATAGATGTGCGGGCCGACCTGCCGGGCGCGGCAGTAACTTGCCAGCTCTTCCCATCGGGTTCCTGTGGAGTATTTTTTCATGGGGTCTCCTGGTAAATAGGTTCTAGTGTATCCTTCAGTTCGCGCAACGATGCTGTTCAGATTTTTTGGAGAGAATAACATGGGTACCAGCCCGGATCGTCATGCACGGATCTTGATCATCGGCGGCGGCGTCATCGGCACGTCCGTCGCCTACCACCTCGCACGCTCAGGCGAGAAAGATGTGCTTCTTCTCGAAAAATCCCAGCTCACCCATGGCTGCACCTGGCATGCGGCCGGGCTGGTCGGGCAGCTCCGCGGCAAACGCAATCTCACTCGCCTGATGCAGAACTCGGTGGCCGTGTTCGATCGGCTGGAAGCCGAATCCGGGATGGCCATAGACTGGAAAAGGGTCGGTTCGCTTCGCCTTGCATCGAGTCCGGCGCGCTGGAGTGAAATCCGCCGCTCGATGACCCAGGCCAAGAGCTTTGGCGTGGAATGCGAAGACCTGAGCGCCAGTGAAGCAAAGCAGCTTTTTCCGTTCATCACGACCGACTCGATCGAGGGCGCCGCTTTTATTGCCGGTGACGGCTATATCGACCCTTACGCTCTGACCCAGGCCTATGCCCGGGTTGCACGCAACGGCGGCGTGAAGATCGAGGAAGGGGTCACGGTTACGGGCGTAAACATCGACGGTCGGCGGGTCTCAAGTGTCGATACCGATGCCGGCACCGTCGGCTGCGATGTCGTGGTCAATTGTGCCGGTCTCTGGGCCAAGCGGGTGGGGGAAATGGCCGGCGTCGGGCTGGCAGCCGGAGTCGTCGAGCATCAATATTTCGTTACCGAAAAAAAACTCGAGTTCGATGATTCACTGACGACACTTCGTGATCCGGACAAGAACTTCTACCTCAAACCGGATACCGGCTCATTTGCCATTGGCGGTTGGGAAGACGGGGCACCCGGGTGCTGGCGTGGCAAACCGCCGGTCGACTTCGGCAACGAGTTGTTTGCGCCGAACATGGAGCGCCTGGAACTGTTCGCCGTACCGGCCAGCGAGCGATTGCCCGTCCTCAACGAAATCGGCATCCAGACCGTCATCAATGGACCCATCCCGGTGTCGGCGGATGGTGAACCCGTAATGGGGCTGGCGCCGGAGCTCGATAACTTCTTCGTGGCCTGCGGCTTTACCGCCGGCATCGCAGCGTCCGGTGGGGCCGGCGAAGCCATGGCCAATTGGATTCTGCATGGCGACCCCGGGATGGACCTGTGGGCGTTCGACGTGCGCCGCTTTGGCGCGGTTCACGCCCAGCCCGTGTTTCTGGAAAAGCGCGCGGTCGAGGCTTATGGTGCTTACTACAAGATCCACTGGCCAGGCGAAGAAGCTTCGGCGGGACGGGGACTCCGGCGATCACCCCTTTATCAGCCATTGAAGCAGGCGGGCGCCTCTTACGGCTCTAAGTTCGGCTGGGAGCGGCCGAACTGGTTCGCACCGCGCGGTACCCAAGCGGTCGACCAGCCGAGCTTCGAAGGCAAACCCAACTGGTTCGCTGCGGTCGGCGATGAGTGCCGGGCGATTCGCGACCGGGTCGCCGTGATCGATCAGTCATCGTTCTCCAAGTTAGCGGTGACCGGACCGGGCGCTTACCACGCGCTCGACCGGATTGCATCCAATCGAATCCCCAGCGAACCGGGCCGGGCCGTTTACACCCAGCTGTGCAATCCAAACGGCGGCATCGAAGCGGACCTGACCGTTGTTCACACGGGTCCGCAACAATTTATCGTGGTAACCGGTGCCGGGTTTGCGGTCCGTGACCGCAGTTGGATCGAACGCCATCTTCCGTCTGACGGTTCGGTGGCCTTGCGGGAGGTAACCGGTGCCTGGGCCACGATAAATTTGTGCGGCCCGCATTCAAGGGAAGTGCTAGGGAAGCTAACGGACTCCGGCATCGACAACACCAGCCTGCCCTTTCTCGGGGTGTCGTGGCTCGACATCGGGCTGGCGCGTGCACTCGCCGTGCGCATTGGCTACGTCGGGGAACTGGGATTCGAACTCTACGTCCCGCAGGAATATGCCGCCCATGTATACGAACAGATTTGGGCCGGCGGTGAAGAGTTCGGCATAGTCAATGCCGGCTACCGGGCTATCGAGAGTTGCCGCCTGGAAAAAGGATACCTGTACTGGTCGAGCGATGTCGGTCCAGACGTCACGCCGTTCGAGGCGGGACTCGGTTTCTGCGTTGCGCTCGACAAAGGAGATTTCATCGGCGGCGAAGCGCTTCGGCGAATCAGCAAGAAAGGGGGCGAACGCCGAATGGCGACGCTGTCAATGGACGGCTTCGTACCACTTCATGGCGGTGAACCCATATCACGAGATGGCGGGGTCCTCGGTTACGTCACCAGCGCGGGATACGGTCACCGTCTGGAGCGCACGATTGCCCTGGGATACCTGTCCCGGGAGCTGGACGACATATCTGCGTTCGAGATCGAGGCATTCGGACGCACCTATAGCGCGGTCCGGGGGGCTCGCAGTCCGTATGACCCGCGTATGCAACGACTGAAAGCGTAGCGATGGAGAAAACTCGTGATGAACCATGAAACGATAAGCAAGGCACGCGATACGCTGAAACACATACCCGTGTTCGACGGCATCGATGCCGGATCGGTGGACATCGAGCGGCTCGGCGGCCTTACCAATCTTGTATTCCGTATCGGCTTCGGCGACGACGCTTGGTGTTTGCGGCTGCCCGGCGCGGGTACTGAGGAATACATCGACCGTGTCAACGAGGCCCAGGCCGCGCGCGAGGCCGCGCGCGCCGGCGTAAGCCCGGAAGTACTATATGCGGATCCCGACAGTGGGATCATGGTGACCCGGTTTATCGAAGGCACCGAGACCATGACGCCGGATACGTTCAAGACCCGGACGGGTGCACCGGGCCGTGCCGGGAAGGCATTCCGGAAACTCCACACATCCGATGCGACGTTCAATTTCCGGTTCGAGCTGTTTGCCATGATCGACGACTATCTTGGCATATTGTCAGGCAAGACCGTTGATCTGCCCGACGGTTACCACGACGTCCTCGAGGAGTCAGAAATCGTCAGGCGAGCGTTGAATGCACACCCTCTTCCCGGATCCGCATGTCATTGCGACCCCTTGTGCGAAAACTTTCTCGACACCGGAGATCGCATGTGGATAGTGGATTGGGAGTACTCCGGTATGAACGATCCGATGTGGGACCTTGGCGACCTGTCGGTCGAGGCCGGGATGGATTCAGTTCAGGATGAAGAAATGATCCGGGCCTACTTCGGCGGCGACCCCCGGCCCGACGAGCGCGGCCGCATCGTCATCTACAAGGCCATGTGCGACCTGTTGTGGACCCTGTGGGGTTTGATCCAGCACGCCAACAACAATCCAGCCGAGGACTTCTGGGCCTATTCCACCGGCCGCTTCGCACGCTGCAAGGCACTCATGGCCACAGCCGATTTCCCCCGCCACGTGGCCGCCGTGGCGCACGGTCCGTCTTGATCAGGAAAGTGCCCGCCGCACGAATGCGTGTCGGCGGACATCGAATTCGGGTCAGCCGATATTCGTCATCGCATTGTCAATCGCGTTAACGATCTCATCGATATCGTCTTTGGTGCAGATCAGGGCCGGGCTCAGACAGATGGTGTTGTTGAGTTTGTGAAAACTGCGATTGGTACGTCCGATGATCACGCCCTGCTTCAAACATTCCGCCGCGATTTTCATCACCACGCCCTCTGCCACCGGCTCCTTGGTCTGACGGTCCTTTACCAGTTCTGCACCCACGAACAGTCCCTTGCCCCGGACGTCGCCGATGAGCGCATGCTTGTCCTGAAGCTCCCGCAGCCGGTCAACGAGGTGATCGCCCATGGTGTTGACGTTGTCGAGCAGATTCTCCTCTTCGATGATGCGCATGTTCTCCAGCGCCGCGGCCGGACCGGCGGCACAACCGCCGAACGTGCTGATGTCCCGGAAGTAGCTCATCGGATCGGACGGATCGGACTTGAAACCATCGAACAGCTCCTCGGTGGTGACGGTCACCGAAATGGCGGCATAACCGCTGGCGACGCCCTTTGCCATGGTGACGATATCCGGCTTGACGCCGTAGTGCTGGTATCCGAACCATTTACCGGTCCGGCCCATGCCGCATACGACTTCATCCATGTGCAGCAGCAAACCATACTTCTTGCAGATCTCTTGGATGGTTTCGAAATAGCCTTCCGGCGCGGGAATGACCCCCCCGCCCGCCGTGATGGGCTCGAGTATGAGGCTACCCACGGTGTCAGGGTCTTCTTGCAGAATGACTTTCTCCAGTTCCCGCGCGGCCTGCTCGCCGAAATTGGTGTTGTCGTCGTAGGGCGAGCGGTAGATCGAGCAGTGCGGCATTTCGACGAAGCCCGGGGTAAACGGCCCGTACTGTTCCTTTCTCTCTTCCTGGCCGCATGAGCTGAGCGCCGTGATGGTGGTGCCGTGATAATCGCGGTCCCGATAGATGATCTTGTATTTTTGGCCGTTGTGTTTCGTGTGGGCGAGCTGCCTGACCATCTTGTAGCCCTTTTCGTTGGCCTCGGACCCGGAATTGGAATAGTAGACGCGGCTCATTCCCGGCATTTTCTCGATCAGCCTCTCGGCAAACTGCGCACCGGGGATGCTGCCGTGCGATCCGGCGAAGTAGCACATCTTCAGCAGCTGGTCGTGCACCGCCCGCGCGATGGTTTCTCTTCCGTAGCCCACATTGACCGTCCATACGCCGCCGGACACGGCATCCAGGTATTCCCTGCCGTTGATGTCCGTTACGCGCAGGCCCTTTCCCTCCACCATGACCATGGGGTCGGAGCTTTCGTAGGGTTTGTGCTGACTCAGGTGATGCCAAACGTGGGCCTTGTCGCTGGTTACGATATCGCTGCTGTACACCTTATCGAGACGGTAATTCATGACGTTGTCCTCGGTTCACAGCCCGGAAATGCCGGTCCGGGCCGATAGATTCGCTGGTTTGCGGTGAATACTAGCGAATCGTTCGTTATTTCCCAAATAGTTTCGGGCCGTGGTCCCAAAAATTGATCCAAGCTGGTTCCATTCAGGCCATAACCCGGGTTTAGAAAGCCCGCAGTGGGCGCTCATACTGCCGTATTTCTGGCATGGTCCAGATAAACCTGTTGAAGTTTGCGCACGACCGGCCCGACTGTGCCGTCTCCTATTGGCCGGTCGTCGATCGCAACCACCGGGCAGACATACGTCGATGCGGCGGTGATGAACGCCTCATCCGCTGCGTACGCCTCTTCCAGGGTAAACGTTCGCTCGTCAAGAGATATCTCATTGGCTTTCACCAGTTTCAGCAGGCTGGCTCTTGTGATCCCGGGCAGGATGTCGTTGGTCAAAGGGTGCGTGATAACGACATCGTCCTTGATGATGTAAGCACTCGAAGACCCGCCCTCGGTAACGTGGCCGTCCTTGATCATCAGAGCCTCGTAGGCGCCGGCGTCTCTCGCAGTCTGTTTGGCAAGCACCTGGGCCAGCAGGCCGACCGATTTAATATCCCGTCTGGCCCAGCGCAGATCTTCCACGCTCTTCAGTCTTACGCCTTCCCGGCTGGCCTGGTTTTCGACCAGTGATTTGACCTGGCTGAACATGACCACCGATGGTTCGAGGTCGCGGGCGTATACGAAATCACGATCCGCTACGCCACGCGTGATTTCCATGTAGACAAGCCCCTCATCGAGCTTGTTTACGCCTACGAGTTGGCGAATTACTGCGAGAAGTTCATCCTCGGTCATGGACTCTGGAATACCTATCGCACGCAGTGAGCGGCGAAGCCGGCTCATATGGCCGTCGAAGTCGATCAATTTGCCGTCCATGACCGCCACCACCTCGTAAATACCGTCGGCAAACAGGAAACCACGATCGAATATGGAAACCCTGGCGTCGCTCTCGTCGACGAAGACGCCGTTAACATAAACCGTTCTTGTCATCTTCCCTCCAAATGATAGAAAAAAACCAACGCGGATAATGATCTCGCCCATTACCGGTGGTCAAGAAAAATACCGGACCTGTTGCCCGTGGGTTCACTAGGTAACTCATTACGATCTTCGCAACCTTAGCATGAAAAGATTTTCCTCCGTCTGGTGCAGCAAATCACCGACAATTGATCTTCCACCACAAGACACAAAACCGACCAGGATCGAAAACCGGTGCTATCATCCGATAAGCATGTCTGGTCTCTCATGTTCAATATACGCCCCCTTATCAGCGGTGCTTCGCGCAAGTGCTGTGGAGCGCGGCTGAGCTCAAACGTTAGGTGCCATACAATTATGAAGTGGGCAATTGTGACTGCGATTCTCGCGCCCGCGCTTCTTGCTAGCTGTAAAGGAGAATTTCCGACTAGCCCCACCCAATATCGAGCAGCCGAAGATGCCTATGATTCGGAGCGACTGAAACGCAGTCTAAACGATATTAAGGCGTGGCATAGTGAGCATAAAACTGGGCTCACAGACTCACTTCTTAACGGTATCTCGGTGCCGTCGATTGAGGCAGCGTTCTCAGAAAACGAGTGTAAGCCCACCGATGAATTAAAGGCTTTGTGGTCGTGGCGTAACGGCGAAAAAAGTTCTGTTCCGTTCGTGTGGTACCATGACTTTTTGTCGATGGAAGAGTCACAATCCGAATACAAGTGGTTACTTTTAGGTTACTTTTAAATCCTCTAGTGCGCTGGGACCCAAATTATATTCCAGTGTTTACCTTTGAAGGAGAATGGTATGCAGCCTATTGCGGTCCCATGAGCAAAACGTCTGGACCGGTTGCCCATTTCTTTCTGGAGGATGAAGCTAGAATCACATACACAAATATCACTACATTTCTCTCCACCATGGCAGAAGCACTGCATTCTGGTGCAGTATCTTGGGAGAACGAAGCGATGGTTGACGACATTAGTAAGATTTATCGTATCCACCAGGAGCATAATTTTGGATTGGAATTCCCCTACTATGTGCCAAAAGGCAACTAACTAAAGCGCTGCAGCCAACGCCTCGAGGGCGTGCAGCTGTTTCGCAGATGCGTCGCGCGGCGCGGCTGAACTTAAACGTTAAACGGTGGGCGATCAAAACTCTGAAACGAGGCCGCTGTAATCAGAATTCTCCCGGAGGGGATTTCCTTCTTCGCGGCAGACGGACAAATGGTCGTTCAACGACGCGGACCCGTTTCATGAGTTTGTGATATTGCAACTCGCGGAAAGCGTAGATTTCGACCCATAGATTATCCTTATGCTCAATACCATAGGGTCGTTTCAGGCTGGCAATGGCGATA
>CAMYOI010000154.1 GCA_947259955.1 uncultured Gammaproteobacteria bacterium | reverse complement strand
TCTCGGATGGTCTGCTCCAGCTCGGGCAGTATGATATGTTCCAGGGCGTTGACCCGCCTCTGTGTGCGCCGGAATGCATGGGTCAAACGAACCAGGTTGCCTTCCGCAGTCGCCAACTCGAGTAGTAACGCAAGCAACCGATGCAGAGCCTCCCCAGCTTGTCCCAGTTCGAGTGACGCCGGCCGCGTCGACGGTTTTGCGGTGGATGCCGAATCGGTTTGTGAGTATTCGAGCCAGGGCGTGCCAAGCCGGTTACCGATGTGCCATTGCACCTCGGGTATAGCCGATTCAGATGAATGATGGTCTGCCAGTCCGATCAGCCCATGCCGCGCCATCGCCCGGCGGCACCAGGTGCGGGCGTGCTTCAAGCTGAGCCCATACTCGTTCTCAAGCTGCTCCATGAGGCCGATCTGCTCCCACATCATGCGCGCCAGCAGGTCACGCCGTTCTTCCAGCACGGATTTTCCTTCCCTTACCAGATCGCGCTCGCCCCGGCGTTCCAGCAATTCCGTTTTCGAGGGGGCGACGTCACTCACGGCAGGGACGGATATGGTCGTGTATCTGTTCGTCCGAAAGCCGCACCAGACTTTCGTCCGGCAGACTCGCCAGCAGCTCCCATCCGGTTGCCAGCGATTTCTCCAGAGTGCGGCGTTCGTCTCCCTGCTGGATGAACCGCTGGTCCAACTGTTCTCTAAAACGCAGCAGCTGCCTGTCGGTCTCCGACAGGCCTTCTTCACCGACGACGCTTGACAGCAGATGCAGGCGGTTCGCCTGGGCATAGGAGGAATACAGCTGGGCAGCCAGAGCGGGATGATCCTCGTGAGTCATGCCTTTCCCGATGCCCTGGTTCATGAGCCGCGACAGGCAAGGAAGCAGTTTGACCGGCGGAAATATGCCGCGTTGGGCCAGGTCCCGATCGAGGACGATCTGGCCTTCGGTGATGTAACCGGACAGATCGGGAATGGGGTGGGTAATGTCATCGTTGGGCATGGTGAGGATCGGCATTTGAGTAATGGAGCCGACACGGCCCATTATTCGACCGGCGCGTTCATAGATGCTGGCGAGGTCCGAGTACATGTATCCCGGATACCCCTTGCGGCTCGGCACTTCGCCGTGGCTCGACGACACTTCACGCAGCGCCTCGCAGTAATTGGTGATGTCCGTGAGCACCACCAACACGTGCCGGCCCTCCTCGTAAGCAAGATATTCGGCCGCGGTCAGCGCGATCCTCGGGGTCAACAGGCGCTCCGCGCTGGGATCGCTGGCGAGATTCAAAAACAGCGCGATACGTTCCAGCGCGCCGTGCTCTTCCATGTCCCGGCGGAACTGTTCCGCCGTATCGAAGGTCACTCCGATGGCGGCGAAAACTACCGCAAACTCTTGCGCGCTGCCCCCCGGTAGACGGGCGAATCGGGCGATGTTGGACGCCAGCCGATCGTGACTCAGGCCGCTGCCCGAGAAGATCGGCAGCTTCTGCCCGCGCACGAGCGAATTCATCGCGTCGATCGCCGACACGCCGGTTTCTATGAACTCACTGGGAACTTCCCGGCGCACCGGGTTGATCGCGCGTCCGTCCACCCGCAGCCGCTGGCGGGGGACGATCCCGGGGCCGCCGTCGATCGGTTCACCGACCCCGTTGTAAACGCGGCCCAACATGCCGGGGCCGACATCGAGCAGAACCGGCTTCGACAGAAACCGGATGCGGCTCGCATCCAGGGACAATCCATCGGTTCCCTGAGAGACTTCCACCACCACCGTGTTGCCCGAAATCGACACGACCCGTCCCAGACGAGTGTCGGAACCCGAAATGACGGCCACCTGATCATACAGGCCAACGTTATCGACGTTTTTCACGAATACCAGTGGACCCTGGATTCGGTACAGACCGGAATGCAATTGGATCTTTTCGGGTGCGATCATGGGCTATGAGGTGGCGGCGGGGGTCACGGTCACGCTGGACAAAAGCGCGTGGAACTGCTCCTCGAGTTCCGTCCTCAGTATCTCGAACTCGGCCAGCCGATCTCCGGCAATGTCGTCTCCCATGCGCTGGATGCGCCGGACGATCGGTAACTGGGCTAAGGTGTCCGGGTCGCCGCCGTGTGCAACAAATTGCCAAGTATGTTCGGCGAACGCAGCCGCCAGCTGCAGCATTGCCACCTGCTTTTCAGGCGAACAGAAGCGATCATTCTCGGAAAATGCCGACTGCTTCAAAAAGGCTTCCACCGTGACCTCGGCGCAGACCAGTATCAGCCGTTGTTCCGCCGGCAGCGCGTCCCTGCCGACGATCTTGACCATTTTCTCCAGACGGGACTGCTCCTGCAGCAGCGCGAGAATGCGCCCGCGCCGCTCGTCCCAACGTATGCCGCCGTGCGATTGCCACCATCGAGTGGTGTGCGGGACATAGTCGGAGTAGCTCTGAAGCGGATGGATGGCGGGATAGAAGCGAGCCTGTGCCCGTTCACGATCGAGCGCCAGAAAATTCTTGACGAACCGCCGCGCATGGGCCGTGACCGGCTCGGAAAAGTCGCCCCCGGGTGGAGACACCGTGCCCACCACCGTGAGCGAGGCTTCGTCTCCCTTCAGCGTCACGACGCGGCCGCTGCGTTCGAAAAATTCGGCGAGGCGGGTGGGCAGGTAGGCGGGGTAGCCTTCTTCCGCGGGCAGCTCTTCCAGCCGCCCCGATATCTCGCGCAGCGCCTCCGCCCAGCGCGAAATAGAATCGGCAAACAGGGCGACGTGATAGCCCTGGTCCCGAAAATATTCAGCCACCGTGATGCCGGTATAAATCGACGCTTCACGGGCGGCCACGGGCATATTCGAGGTGTTTGCGATCAGTACGGTGCGCTCCATCAACCGCCTGCCGGTTCTGGGGTCCTCCAGCAGCGGGAATTCTGCGAGCACATCCGCCATCTCGTTTCCTCGCTCGCCGCACCCGATGTAGACGATGACGTCGGCGTCGCACCATTTCGCCAGGGTTTGCTGCAGCACCGTCTTGCCGGTTCCAAATCCGCCGGGCATGGCGCTGGTACCGCCTTTTGCAATCGGAAACAGCGTGTCGATAATGCGCTGGCCGGTAAACAGCGGGGCGTCCGGTGTAAGACGCTCACGGCACGGGCGCGGTGTGCGGATTGGCCAGCGCTGTAACATGGAGACTTGTTCGAGACGACGCGCCGTCCTGATTCTTGCCACGGTCTTGTCGACCGCATACTCACCGGGTGGGGCTTGCCATTCGAGGACTCCGGCAAGGCCCGGCGGAGCCAGCACATGGTTCAAAATGTTCGATGTTTCCGGCACGCGGCCCAGCAGCTGCCCGCCCTCGACGTTGGCGCCTTCACGGGTAACCGGTTCATATCGCCATCGCCGCTCCCGATCCAGATTCGGCAGATCGGATCCGGCATCGATGAAGTCACCGTGTGCGTCCGCCAATCGATCCAGCGGCCTTTGTATGCCATCGAACATCTGCCCCAGCAGTCCCGGCCCCAGTTCCACGGCCAGGGGCATTCCGCTCCCGTGGACCTCGATTCCCGGCTTTAGCCCTGTCGTGTCCTCGAAAACCTGTATCGTGATCGCATCCGCTTCGAGCCGGATGACTTCGGCGGCGAGATGATCGGGGCCAACCGAGACCGATTCTTTCATGCTGAAGGAGCCCTGCGGCCGGGCCTTCAACACCGGTCCATTGATCCAGAACACCTCGGCCACACTCAAGCCGGGGTCTCCTCTTGCTTGATGTGCAGTTCGCTTGCCAGTCGTTTGAACACCTGATCGGCGAGATAGGGCTGCTGCGCCTCGAGCCGGCCATCGATCAACTCATCGCCCCAGGCGATCGTTATGCCGTGGCCGATGGTTTCATCGGCGGTTAGGGTCCATGAGCCGGCGTGGACCCGCAATGAATCTTCCAGGCGGCTTTTTACTTCCGGTTTGAGTCCACGGCCGAGAACGATGCTCAGCGCCTGATCCCCGGCTTCGTTCAGGGCAGCCTGCAACCAGTGGTGGCACCACGCCCACTGCCGGTCCGGGTCCGCGCCCATTTGATTCATACGGGCCTGTATACCTGCAAGAGCGGTGGTTTGCAGGCGACGCAGCGCGCGCCAGGATTCCCGGCGCAGCCGGGCGAGCACGCGAGCTAAATGCCGAATCGCTTCTCTGTCGCACAGGTTCCGCGTTTTCTCCGCGCTCGAGCGATGGAATTCCCGCGCGGAGCGGTAGGCCTGCTCATAGATTTGGCTGACTCCTGCGCGTGTTTCATTGGCGATCGTTTCCAGCACCCGGTCACGGTCTTGCTCGATTTTCTCGATAAAGTTTCGCGCCAGCTGTTGATTCAGATCCGAATCCGGTTTGGAATCTTGATCAGCCTTCATTGTTCGTCCCGCTGCGCTAATCCCAGAACCTGCCTCGCGGTGCGGCTCGCATTGGTGAGCCGTCCATCATCGCGGTCGAGCGTGGGCATGACTACTATCGGGGGGGCGGGATCTGCGATAGTGGCGGCGGACAGTTGCTCCTGGATCATTCCGGCATGATCCTGGTCGACGATCACCAACGCGGACTGGCGACGCGCGGTCTGCACCGCTCGCCATATCGCGCCACTGTTGAGTTCCGGCGTAAACACCCTGACGCCTGCGAGGCGCATTGCCGCTGCCGTCACCCGGTCACCGACATAGCTTGCGTTCTTCATTGCAGCCTGTTCAGGATGATGATCGATACGATCAATCCGTAGATGGCGATGCCCTCGGCGAGGCCCACCAGTACCAGAGCGCGACCAAACAGCTCTGGTTTTTCCGCCAGAGCACCTACCGCGGCGGACCCCACTGTCGCCACGGCGATGCCTGCGCCCAGAGCCGACACGCCCGTGGCCAACGCCATGGCCATATATCCCCAGCGCAATACACTCGGGTCGATCGCGGATTGAACATCCGCCGCCGCGGCAACCGGTGGCACGACGGAAAGAACCCCGTAGGCAATGGTTATTATTGTCGCTAGACCGCCGGCGGCGAATAAAAGCATCTTCAGTTTTAACGGTAACATTTGGCTACTCCGTTGGCGAACAAGTACGTGAATATCAATTCTATGTGACCACGGGACCCCGCAACGGTCGGAATGGACGGCCGCGACCGATCAGGAAACGGCGGAAGAACTCGAACATCACCAATCGCGTGGTCTGAATCGACACCACCAGGCCTTCCAGCGCGATGACCAGCACGTTTCCCGCGATCAGAACCGTCCATTTGAACAGCGAGGTCTCCGGCATGCTGCCGAGAATGACAACCGCCATGCCAAGACCGGCGTGGGCCAGCGCAAATGCCCCCAGTCGCGTAAAAGAAATCGTATTGATGAACAGTTGCAGCAGCGTCTCCAGCGTCTCCACGCAGGCCTTGAGGGGCTCGTACAGTACCGCCACGAAGCCGGACATGCGCGCCGCACGAATCGTTCCAACGATGATCGTCCAGAGAAGTCCGAGGCCAGCGACGAAAATAGCGCGCCGGTCCAGCAGCCCGCCGATCAATCCCACGTAGATCACCATGTTGGGGAAGCGCATCGCCCACCACTCCTGCGCACGGCCCCGCCACGATTCCTGCAGGGCATCGAACACCAGGCTGAGCAATATAAAAATCACGCCGAAAATTACCGGCAACGCCAAGATGGTCAGCGGTTCCTGCATCGGCGTGATCCACAATGCCGGCAAAATATGTTCGCTACAGAATACCGAGCCGAAAAGGATTCCAAAAAAAATCGACGACAGACCTGCAGGAATCAGCAAACCCAGCACCGGCGACCGGCGCTGCAGCCACTGGCCCGCTACAATGAGCACCAGACCGTGGCCCACGTCACCAAACATGTAGCCGAACATCAGCGGGGTTGTAATGGCCAATACCGGGCTCGGATCGATCTCGTTCGCATCCGGTACGCCGAAGCCGCGAACAAAGGTCTCGAAACGGCGAATCCAGCCCGGATTCTGCAACTGTACCGGTGGCGATCCATGGCCGGCGGGTGATTCCGAATGTAACAGAAACGGAATGCGTCTTTCGAGCAGGCTTGTGGTCAGTTCATTCAGGCGTGTGGCGGGAACCCAGCCGCTGAGCCAGACAAATCGCTGCCCGCGTCGTGCATCGGCGAGGACCTGGTTCACCCATATGTGCCGCCGCAACACCCAGCGCAGGGCGCCAATCTGAAACCGCTGGTTCAGTTCATCCAGTTCCTTCACCATGTCGTCATGCCGCCTGTGTTCCGCGTCAATGCGATCGCGGCACTGTCCAAGGGCCTTCGTGCTGGAGCCTTCGATACCGCCGGGTATTCGCACGAACCGCCAGTTTCCGCTATGCAGTTGACTCTCCAGCTTCGGCAATTGCGCCGCGGCACATACTCCGACAGCGACCAACGGCCCTTGGCGTTGTCCGTGATCCATCGGATAGGTCCGAATGAGCACCTGTCCTTCCGTCAGTTCGAAAGCGTGCATTTCTTTTGCATCGCCGTACGCGACGAAGGCTGGATACGCGATGGCGTTCGCACTTCTGGCAAGGTGTCCGATTTCAATCCCGGTATCCGGAATCGTTGCAAGGCATGACGCCAACAGCTCGAGTTCTTCAAGCTGCGTCGCCAGCAAACGCAGTCGCTCGGCCAGTGGATGAGCCGCGTCGAACCACGTGCGCAAGCTTTCTTCCAGTTGCGGCAATACGCATTCGGTGGATCGGCCGTATTGATATCGTTTCGATCCGGCGGGATCGGGGGCCGGGACATGGGCCGCCATGGCTTGGAGCAGCCGGTCCAATTCAGCCAAACGATTGATGATTTCCTCGTCCGGCTCGAGAACGACGGGAAAAGACTGCGCATTGTCCGCGGGGCGTTGAAGTTCGATGATGTCGAGGTTTCCGAGCACGTCCAGTGCTTCGGAGACGGCGTCCCGATCAACCAGCAGATCGGCCCAGACCATTGACGCCGGCCGAAACACTAGCTCACGCCCCGCAACAAGTCCGGCGTTTGCCAACCCCGCGACACCGATACCAGCATGGCGCGGCAGCGTTCGAATTCCATCGCCTTCAGCACGCCGTAAACGAGAACCAACCCGACGTGAAAACGGTCGCCGCAAAGCGATTGTCGCAGATCCCGGGTAAGCTCGTTTCTCCACTGCCACTGAATGTCGAGATTTCTGGAAATTTCGGGGGAGGCATCGCGGATCATATTCAGGTGCCGCCTTATGGACGAAACTATTCGATCCATTTTGAGGCGCTCATACTGGCTCAAACGAGGACACGCGCCCGGCAGATCCTCCCACCAGGTGTGCCAGGGTGCCGGGTCGTCGACGTACCGGTGATACCCAGACAGGCTCAAGGCGGTGTTCCTCTCCCGCCGGGGCAAACTGGCGATCTCGAGCAATTCAGGATCGACGTTATCCGGCAGAGACGGTTGTTCTTCATTGATCAGCGAATTCAGAAAGATCAGATTGCTCCCCCTGTGCAGCCACTGTCTGGCGGATAGCCAGCGTCGCGGAAGCAGCCTTACCAGTTCTTCGAAAAAATCCACCAGGCGCCGGCGGAGGTGCTGCTCTATGACGGCGGTGTCCGGCGTTCTGGGCAGCTCGCTGGCCCAGTAGTGCAGGCCGTTTTCGCGCATTCGACCGATCAAGGTGTCAAGATCCCTCGCGGCCGCAACGTGTCGCCATTGCGCCGGACCAGGCATGTCGCCGATGCGCGCCAGGACACGCGTCCCTGTTTCCGCGTACTGAAAAACTCGATAAATACCCATATTTAGACGTCCGAACGAGATGCCGAGGCTGGTCGAATTGTCGAACAAACCATTTGCCCAGTTCATGACGAAGATCAAGTGTGTCGACGTAACAAAACGCTTATTGTTCTTGCGTCATGGTAAATCCAATCCAGAGTGTCCTGGCGGCGGAGCAATCGGCGCAGGATCAGATCGAGAAAGCGCGAAACGAAGCGGAAGAATCCCTCAAGGGCGCCCGACAGAAGGCGCGATCCATTGTCGAACGCAGCGAAAATCGAACTCAGCGTGCCGTGGCGAACTATGAAAAGCAGCGAACCCGGGCAGTGACCGGTGAGATACATCGTATGCGTAAACAGCACCGGCAGGCACTGCATCACCATGTGACCAAGCTTGACGGCGAATTGGACGGCATTATCGAGGATATCGTGGCGCAATTCTGGCCGCCCCGGCCTGACGGAGGTGCCGGGCCCAAAGGCGTTGGCTAGCGACGGCAGATTTCCAGATACTGCCGCATGGTTTCTGCCATACCCTGTTCAATGCACTCTATTGTGAGCGCGTGTCCGATCGAAACCTCGAGAATGCCGTTGATCCGTAAAAATCCAGGCAGGTTGACGAGGTCGAGATCGTGACCGGCGTTGACGCGCAAACCCACTCT
>CAMYOI010000153.1:8487-13085 GCA_947259955.1 uncultured Gammaproteobacteria bacterium | reverse complement strand
CGACATACAATCCAGCCAGGTTACCCCGGGCTGGTTACGCAACCATGTCAATTGTCTTTTGGCCAGTTGCCGGGTTGCGGCAACGCCCCGTCTCTCTATCTCATTATACTCCAGTTCTCGATTCAGATACTGGACTACTTGTCGATATCCGACCATTCTAAATGCCGGTAGTTCCGGGGAAAGCGCCTTATCTTTTAGCAGGTTACGGACTTCCTCGACGAGCCCGTTTTTAAGCATGGATTCAAATCGGTTTTCTATCCTGCGATGCAACCACGATCGATCCCCCGGCGCCAGCGCCATTTTGCAGAGTCGATACTCGCCCCTCAGCCCGGTTTGCAGACCAATTCGGCAGGATGCGCCGGAATTTCCCCGGAGAATGGCGATCTCGAGCGCCCGCTGGACGCGCTGTTTGTCGCCGGGCTCTATCTTCGCGGCCCTTGCCGGATCCAGCTTCTTCAACTCCTGGTGCAGCGAATACCAGCCGTTGCGGAGTGCGCGTTCCGCAAGTTCGCGTCGAAGCCCCGGGTTCGCCTGCGGCAGCGAGGGGAGACCCACCTCGAGCGCACGGAAGTAGAACATCGTCCCTCCGACCAGGAGCGGATAGTGTCCGCGTGCGAGAATTTCCGTAATCACAGATCTGGCATCCCGGCAGAATGCCGCTGCGGAGTAGATCTCCTGCGGCGCCCTGATGTCTATCAGGTGATGAGGGCAGCGGGACAGTATCCCCCCCCCGGGCTTTGCCGTCCCGACATCCATACCGCGGTACACCATGGACGAATCGACACTTACGATTTCGAATGGAAAGTGCTCGCTCAGCGCAATTGCCAGGTCCGTCTTTCCGGTTGCCGTGGGTCCCATCAGGTACCAGATGACGGGTAGGCGATCCTCAACGCCCACGCTTGAACCAATTATCCAGTTCCGCCATCGAAAGCTGCACCCACGTCGGGCGGCCATGGTTACACAGCCCGCTCCGATCGGTGGCCTCCATATCCCTCAATAATGCGTTCATTTCCTCGACGGTCAGCTTTCTATTGGCTCGAACCGAGCCGTAGCAGGCCCGGCCTGCGAGCACGTCCTTGATGAGGTCGGCAACAGCGGTGCTGGCGCCGTGTTCAGCCAGTTCGGAAAACACGGTACGAAGCAAATCCGCGATATCGGCTTTCAGCAGAATTTCCGGGACACGGCGCACGACCAGACTATCCTCACCGAGTTGGTCGATGTCGAATCCAAGATCAATCAGGATCTTGCTATTCGCACACCAGGTTTCGATTTCACCCGTGCTGATGGAAAGGGTTATGGGGACCAGAAGCGGTTGTGACGCAATCGAGCCTGCCAGAGCGAGCTTCATTCGCTCGTAGTTGATCCGTTCATGTGCCGCGTGCATATCCACGACTACGAGCCCTTGGACGTTTTGCGCCAGGATATACACACCATGCAACTGGGCCAGTGCATATCCAAGCGGGGGCACAGCAGGGTCGGCTACCGTTTCCTCGACCGCCGGGTAGTTAACCCCCGCAGCCAGAGCGGCGTATACGGCCGTGCGCGGCGCAAACTCGGCGAGTCTGATGTGGCCCTGCTGCCCCCCCCGCCCTGCCGTCGCGAGGTTGTGCGTGGATACGGCCGCTGCGGGATAGTCGAGAGCGGCACTGCCCGCGGGCCGTGCGAGCGCTTTATGCAGCTCATGATAGATAAAATCATGGACGGTGCGGGCATCCCGGAATCGGACCTCGTGCTTGGTGGGGTGAACGTTGACATCCACCCGTAGCGGATCGATGCCGAAATTTATTACGAATGCGGGATGGCGGTCGTGAAAAAGCACGTCCCGGTAGGCCTGCCTGATGGCGTGGGAAACGGTTTTGTCCCTAATGAATCTGCCATTCAGATAGAAGAACTGCTGGTCGGCCTGGCGCCTCGAGTAGGTCGGATCACAGATCCAGCCCTGCAAGGAAAGATCGCCCGATGCGGCGTTTATCCTCACCAGCGACCCCGCCATCTCTTTACCGCACACGGCAGCTGTTCTCTCAACCTGGGCACCCTGATCGGTTGCCTGCTTCCAGTTAACCGGGCTCCGGTCATTGTGCTTGAAGCTGAATCCGACATCGAAACGCGCGAGCACGATCCTTTTCATCACCTGGTCCAGATGATGAAGCTCCGTAGCCTCGGTCTTGAGGAACTTGCGGCGCGCCGGTGTATTGAAAAACAGATCTGAAATTTCAACGGTGGTGCCTGGTTCCTGCGCGGCGGGCCGTGGCGCCTCTTTCATTCGCCCACCTTCACATACGATTTCCCAGGCGCTGTCCGCACTCCGGATCCGGGACCGGAGCCGTATACGGGACACCGAGGCAATACTAGGCAGCGCTTCGCCTCTGAAACCGAGCGATCCGATACGCATCAGATCGTCCAGGGTGGACAGTTTACTGGTGGCGTGTCGGGAAAGCGCCAGCTTCAGATCTTCTTTGTCGATGCCATTGCCGTCGTCGGCGACATAGATTCGTTTTATACCGCCCCGCTCCGCCTGGACGGTGATGTTGCGAGCATCCGCATCCAGGCTATTTTCCAGCAGTTCCTTGAGTACCGACGCCGGGCGCTCGACGACTTCGCCGGCGGCAATCTGGTTGACCAGTTTTGAATCGAGAGTGCGAATCCTGCGTATGTTGTGGTCCATCAACTGGTAGGAATCTTCAGTTTTTGACCGATACGTACACCATCAGTTTTCATCTTGTTTGCCCGTTTAATGGACGCCATGCTGACGCGGTAGCGCAACGCGATCTCTGATAGCGAATCTCCCTTGCGGACGACGTGGACGGTCGATGCGGATGGCGCAAACTGGATCGGCTGTTGTTTGAGGTAACGCTTGATTCCCCTGTATATCGCCAGGGCCAGCCTTTGGCGGTGGGCACGGGTGCGCAGTAACTTCTCCTCGGTGGGGTTGGACAGAAACGCGATTTCTATCAGTATGGAGGGCATATCCGGCGATTTGAGCACGGCGAAGCCGGCCTGTTCGACCTTTTTACGATGCAGTTTGCCCATCCCGCCCAGTTCGTTCAGAACGTATCTGCCCAGAACCAGGCTCTCGCTGGTGGTTTTCGTCATCGACAGGTCCCATAACACCTTGGCCAGCAAATCGTCCTTGTCGCGCAGGCTCACACCCCCGATCAGATCCGCCGCATTTTCCTTGTTGGCGAGCCAGCGCGCGGCTTCGCTCGACGCACCCCGCTGGGACAGCGCATATACGGACGAACCTCGTACGGATGCAAGTTTGGGATAGGCATCGGCATGAATCGATACGAATACATCCGCCTGCTCACGGCGGGCGATGGATGGTCTCGCGCGCAGGCTGACGTAGTAGTCGCCGCGGCGGATCATGACCGGGCGCAGAAACCTGTCCTGGTCAATGAGCCTTCTGAGCTCCCCGGCTACCTGAAGCGTCACCTCCTTTTCACGGGTCCCGTATTTACGCCCAACCGCCCCCGGGTCTTCGCCACCGTGGCCGGCGTCGATCGCGATCATTCTGTAGGGCCGGCGCTGCGGTGCGGCGGTTGCCACAACCTGCTTCTCACTCGACTGCTTGACGTACAGATCCACGACGAGGCGGTGCCCATAGATCTCATTGGGCTCCAGCACGAAGGTCCGGGGTTTAATTGGCTGTTTGAGGTCGAGGACTATTCTCAGCACGCCCGGCTTTGGGTTACCTACTCTGACCTGCTTGAGGAATGGTCCTTCGTAGTCCTTGCTCGCAAAAGCGCCGGCCGCCACGGCATCGTCCAAATCCACCACCAGGCGATCCGGATTTGCCAGTACCAGAACCCGATGCTGCACCTTCTCACTCAGGTCGAACACCACCCGGGTGTGATCCGGCGCGCGCCACAGGCGAAGATTTTTTACCACCACCGAAGCGGCGTGCAGCTCTGGATTGATCGAGCAGTTAAACAGAAGCAATACGGCTAACGCATACCTGCGCAAAGCGATTCACCCTGTTTTGTGGCGCATTTCATGGTCAGATACCTACCACCGTTGTCATATTGAATGTCGATCAGGCAATCGGGTTCCGGCAAACGGCCCAGGCCCCGCTCGGGCCATTCAACAAGACAAATGCCGCTACCGTCAAGATAATCTCTGAATGCCAAATCTTCCAGTTCGTTCGGATCACTGAGACGATAAAGGTCAAAATGATAAACGTTACATCTGCGCAGCTCGTAAGTTTCGAGCAGGGTATACGTCGGGCTCTTGATCGGACCCGAATGATTCAACCCACGGACCAGGCCCCTGACCCAGGTGGTCTTGCCTGCACCGAGTTCGCCCCGAAGATAGACCACCTGTCCCCCTTTTACTCCCGATGCTGCGCGGCGCCCCGCTTGTTCCATATCCGAAGCTGTGGCAATTCTCAACCCAATCGTGTTCTCATCATTCATTGACGATCTTTCTTACAAAAGGCAACAGATCGGTTGCCATCAAACCAATCTCCCCATTTTCCCGCGCGGCACGATCCGCGGCCTCGGCATGCAGCCACACCCCGTAGCGGCCGGCACTGGAAAGACTTTGTCCCTGCGCTATCAGTCCGCCGATGACGCCGGTCAACACGTCTCCCATGCCGCCGG
>CAMYOI010000153.1:0-8458 GCA_947259955.1 uncultured Gammaproteobacteria bacterium | reverse complement strand
CGGTCCGCCTGAACTGCCGCAGTTGCGGTGTCGGCGAGACGGCCGGCTTCTCCGGGGTGCGGTGTCAGAATCCAGTTGTCGCGTTTCACTCCGGTTTGCGCAATCAGGTTGAGCGCGTCGGCATCAACCACCATCGGCAATCCGCTGGCCAGCACGCGTTCAAGCAGCGTGCGTGCCCACGAGTCGGTACCCAGGCCCGGGCCGATAGCCACCACATCCGCGAGGTTCAGCGGCAATTCCAGGTCGGCGGGACCATCGACACCCACCGCCATGATCTCGGGGCATGTGGCGGTGACCTGACGCGCATGGCCGCTGCAGGTCGCGACCTGCACCAGGCCGGCCCCGGCGCGATAGGCCGCGTGCGCCGCCATGCGCACCGATCCGGGCATACCTTCGCCTCCTCCGACCACAAGCACCCTGCCCGCCGAGCCTTTGTGCATGGTCCGGTAGCGTCTGGCAAGCCCGATTCCATCCGCCGGTGGATCGATGATCCGAGCCGTCGGTTCGATCGCGCTGTAAATATCCGCGGGTACGTCGAGATCGTCCAGCACCGTATTGCCGGCCACACTCGGACCGTCACCGGTAAACAATCCGAGTTTGGCACCGATGAACGTGATCGTGGCCTCGCAGCGCGCCGCGACGCCCATGACCGTGCCGGTGTCTGAATTCAATCCGGAGGGAATATCGAGACCCAGGACCGGCTTTTGCGCTGCATTAACTCGGCCGACTATGTCCCGATATTTCCCGCTCAATGGCTGCGCCAGGCCCGTGCCGAGCATGCCGTCGACGACGAGATCGGCGTTGTGGATTCCGCGGCGGTCGAATTCCACGACGCGGCCGCCCGCTTTTTCATAATCAGCGCAGGCCAGTACCGCGGTAGGTGATTTTGCCGGAGCGGCCGCCATGACCTCTACGTCCAGGCCCGCCTGCACAGCGAGCTTGCCCAAAACGTAGCCGTCGCCGCCGTTATTGCCGCTGCCGCACAGGATCCTGACGGCGCGTGCATGAGGCCAGCGCGCTCGCATAAGATCGAACGCCGCGGCGCCGGCCCGACACATCAGCACGTAGCCGTCGATGCCTCGGTCTTCGATGGCGATCCTGTCGAACTCCCGGACCTGGCGAGCGGTATATAACGAACGGGGCTTACGAATCATTGCAACGGTATGATATGTGTATTCCATGAATTCACAAAACAACGCAACCGACTATGCGGCCCTGGCCAGGCAAATCAAGCTGTGGGGCCTGGAACTCGGATTTCAGGAAATACGCATCACCGACACGGCGCTGGACGAGGCCGAAAGACATCTGCTGCGGTGGCTCGACCTCGGACGCCACGGAGAGATGCGCTACATGGCAAGACACGGCCTGCGCCGATCCAGGCCCGCCGAACTGGTGCCCGGTACGATAAGGGTATTGGTCGGACGCATGGACTATCTTCCGCAGCGGCAAAGCTCGCTCGTTTCAGCACTCTTGCGTACGCGCATCGGCTACGTATCTCGATACGCACTCGGCCGCGACTACCACAAATTGATCAGAAAGCGACTACAGCGGCTCGCCGAGCGTATAGAGGACAGCGTCGGACCGTTCGGGTATCGTGCGTTCGTGGACAGCGCGCCGGTCATGGAAAAGGCGCTTGCGGAGAAATCCGGCGCCGGATGGATCGGCAAACACACCAACGTCATCAACAATAAATCCGGATCCTGGTTCTTCCTCGGTGAGTTGTATACGGATCTGCCGCTGCCGCTGGACAGCGGCGCTTCGAATAACTGTGGAAGCTGCCGCGCTTGTCTTGATGTATGCCCCACGGGTGCAATCGTGGCGCCCTACGAGCTGGATGCGAGACGTTGCATCTCGTACCTGACCATTGAATTGCGCGGACGCATTCCGGAACCTTTGCGGCCACTCATGGGAAACCGGATTTACGGATGTGATGACTGCCAAATTTTTTGCCCGTGGAACCGTTTCGCCAAGCTGAGTCGGGAATCCGGATTCTTGCCGCGTGCGACGCTGCTTGATCGCGAACTCATCGAGCTTTCCTGTTGGAGTGAAACTGAATTCCTGACACGGACGGAAGGTAGCGCGATCCGGAGGATTGGTTACGAATGCTGGCTCAGAAACATCGCGGTAGCGCTGGGCAACGCCGATACGGCCGCGGACATTGTCTCAGCCCTGGAACGTCTGTCCCGACACCACTCCGCCCTGGTCCGGGAACATGCCGAATGGGGTTTGAGACAGCACCCCTCATCCTGAGCTTCTCTCCTTACCAAGGGATAGATCGCCAACGCATTTCAACAACATCAAGAAATCAAAACATTTACTCATCAGAAGATTATCACTGCAGAATTGCAGTGATTGGATCATTATGAAGGGCGTGAAGTTTTGACTGAAGTACCGGCCAACTGGAGAGTTGATTAATTTACTTGGTATCGAGTCGTATTACTGGATCTTGTGTCGCGCGGTTGGGGTTAGTTGAATACGCCTTACAAATATTTTGGTAGAACCGAGAGGGTCCGTCTTCGGGAAACGTAGCGAGTATCATTTCAAAATTCTGGCCCGCCTCCATCCAGTATTGCCTGTCGTATAATTCCAGCGCGGTGCAAAAGCGTTCGCAGAGATCAATTTGCTTTATTGCGGCAGATCCCTGTCGATCGATCACTTCAAAAACAGTCAATACCTCAGCTTTACCCTTCAGCACGAATCTTCCAACACGCCGCATTAATAGGCTATCGAGATCGTGAACTACCGCCTCCGCCGCGAGTAGCCATGTGCCGAGGTGTTTATTGAGCCCTTCGATTCGAGACGCAGTATTGACTATATCGCCTGTCACGCTGTAACTGAAATGTCCGCCACCACCTATGTTGCCCAACGCAACACGCCCGGCGTTCAATCCAATTCGCGTCAAATAACGTAGGTCGGGGTGGCGATGATTGAATCCTTTCACGTCCTCAAGAATTTCAAGAGCGGCCAAACAAGCTTGCAGGCGAGTGTCTTGTTGCGGCTCAGTGCCGCTCCAAACGCATGTCATACCGTCGCCCATGAAATCTATCATCTCAACGCCGCGGTTTTTGACTCGATCGCCTAAAATACCGAAATATTCATTGCCTAATTGGGTTAATTCTTCAGGCGCAACCATCTCTGACAGCGTCGTGTAATCTGCAACGTCCGTACACAAACAGGTAGCATAAACAACTTCAGGATCAGTGCTAAGCCCGCTGCCCTTTTCTGCAATTTGATTGGCTATGCGCTTTGGAACGTAGTACCCCATCGCCTGTGTCATGGCTTCGCCCACTTGTCTGGCTCTAACGTAGTGCCAAAAAAGCCCGGAGAGCAAGGCTATGGGAAGTTGAATCGCCACTGGGATGAAAACCGGCCACCACATGTATTGCCCAGCAAAGAAAACCTGCGCCATACCGAAATAGCTGGCGCCAAATATACACGTAGCCAAGGCGCCTTTAACGCCCGGTATCAAGAAGGCCAGGATTCCCGCCACCATTCCGAATGCACAAAGGGTTCCTATTGTTGATACCATGCTTAAGGAGCGAATTGCACTGTCATCCAACATGTTACCTAGTGCGGTCGCGGCAATCTCGACACCGCTCAGATCAAGACCTCCCTTTGTTGAAAAAACAGTGAAGAAACCGTCTAACTGATCCGTGGGAGACTCGGCTACTTCGCCGACAAATACGATTGCGTTCTCAAGGTTAGGCAGTGCGCTGAACGAAGATTCTTGTGACAATAACGATCGGTATGGAATTGTCGAAATCGTCCCAGGAGGCCCGTAGAAATTTATAAATTCGCTGGCGCTGGTGCTGTATGCGTGACCCAGAGCGAACAAACCACGTCTCGCGACGCCGGTAAGTTCCAGGTCGGCGTTTTCCATAATGTTAGTCGAATACTGTTGCAACGCCGCCGCGTCATGTTTGAAGGCTTTACGTAATCCCAAGATTAAATTATTTGTATCCTTTGAATTTTTAATCGCCGCGGGTAGTTCATGCGACGTGACAATATCAGCCTGTCTAATGATGTCTACGAACTGGCCATAACCCACGGCGTTAAGAACGTGAACCTGAAGAGATACCACCGGCAAGGTTGGCACGTCACCGGCACCCGAATGAAACTTCCAGAATTGGCTGACACGATTAGGTATTTTGGGCAGCGGAAATGGCGCAACACCAATCGACGCCGCAGCTATCGTCCCGGCGGGGCTCACCAGCTTGTCTATCATGATTTCCCCAGAATTGTCTCGCTCGACCTTTTGTACCAATACCACGCGCTCCGAAAGTGCTACTGATCGCGCTAGCATCTGATCTTCGTCAGGGTTGCGCCCTCTCTGAAAAAAAATATCGAATACAATTGTTGATACACCTTGCTGCACCAAACGATCGATCAATTCGGCGTGTAATAATCGATTCCACTCACGAAGTTGGGCCGGTTGTCTGAGAAAATTTTTAGAATCCTTATCCATACTGACGATAAAGATATTTGCCGGTGGATCCACCTCGCCACGTACGGCAAATAGCCAGTCAAGGCCTAAATCCTCTTCAAGCTTCATTCCCAGCGGCATTATCGCCAAGCCAATACCTGAGACAGCTATAAATGCTCCGAGTGCGCTGGCTCTTACAAACTTGAACATGATGCGGCAGAGTATGGCTCAATGGATTATCTCTTTTCTAGCTTTTTTATCTTTTCCTATTTAGCCAGCGATGATTTCATAATATTTAATATCGCCTAAACGGATATTAGACCGATCAAGATTAATCGGGGGAAATCTGTAGATGCGGCGCTTATCCAGACGAGGCTGGTTTGGGTGCAATTCAACAAACAATTTGGTATGTTTGCCAGTTCGGGGTTCATGAGATATGAAAACCAAAACGGTATCCAGACGTTGACGCAATCAATCGAGAGGATTGCGCAGGTGAAGTTCCGGTTCAAATTACTAGGGAGAACAATCTTTTCGCTAGTGGCGTTGCTTGCACAGCATGCCGCTATCGCACTCGAGCCGTGCACGAATGACACTCAGCCAGTGGCCCAGGTCGTCTCGACGCAGGGCAGCTTGGAGATCTTACCCGGTAAGCACAGGCTCCGCCAAATTCAGGTTACAGCAGGACGCAATGATCTACTTTGCCCGGGTGACGCGTTGCGCTCCGGAGCAATCAGTCGTGGCGCGATCACCTTTCTCTCTACCGATGCGGTTTTACGCATAGATCAAAACAGCCACCTACGTCTGCCAGAACCAAAGAAGGTGGAATACTCTGTCATCGAACTGCTCCGGGGTATCATTCATTTTTTCAGTCGAAAACCATACCAGCTGGATGTGGCTACTCCATTTGTCAACGGTACGGTCGAGGGCACGGAATTTTTGGTCGAGGTTCAGCCCGATCAGGCGTCTATACTCGTTTTTGAAGGAATAGTGAGAGCCTGGAACAAGGCCGGCGAATTGGCTGTGGGCAGCAATGAGATTGTGATTGCTACAGTTAACTCTGCTCCGATTAAGCGCGCAAGCGTTCGCTCTCAGGATTCTGTTCAGTGGACACTTTTTTATCCGCCTATTGGGGCAGCAGCGACCATGTCACCGGACATTCGTGAGGCGGCACGTCTTATGGATGTAGGGCGCGTAGGCGAAGCCAGCAGCTTACTGGCGAAACAACCAGACAATGCAACGGCGCTTTCCTTGCGGGCTACAATTGCTGTGGTACAGAACCGAAATCAAGAGGCAGAACGGCTCGCCCGAGAGGCACTATCGATCCGTCCTGAGTCATCAATCGCTCACACGGCACTGTCTTACGTCCAACAATCCCAGTTTGATATTCAAGGCGCCGCGGGAAGCGCCAAACTTGCCGTGCATTACGATTCAGAAAACGCTCACGCCTGGGCACGACTGGCGGAACTTCAGTCCGGTATGGGTAGACTGAAAGCGGCCAAGGAAAGTGCCATCCGCGCTACAGCCATTGATCCAAAAATATCGCGAACACAAACGGTTTTAGGTTTCAGTCACCTGACTCGATTTGAAACCCGAGAAGCTATAAATGCATTCGAAAAAGCAATTACGCTTGATCAAGCGGATCCATTACCCAGGTTAGGTCTAGGCCTCGCCAAGATAAACAGCGGCAAGCTTGCAGAGGGTCGGCAGAATCTTGAAATCGCAGTCAGTCTTGATGCCAACAGTTCGCTTCTTCGAGCTTATCTTGGCAAGGGTTACTTTGAGGAAAAACGCTATCCGCTCGACTCTAGGCAATACACCATTGCTAAACAGCTCGATCCGAATGACCCCACGGCTTACCTGTATGACGGCATTCTTAAACAAACCATCAATCGACCCATTGAAGCGATCGAAAATCTTGAAAAATCCATCGAGCTTAACGACAACCGAGCTGTGTACCGAAGCCGTCTGCTACTAGATGAAGATCGGGCAGCTAGATACACTAGCCTAGCCCGGGCTTACAACGATCTCAGATTTGCTCAACTCGGGATCAATGAATCAACAAAATCACTAACCCTAGATCCTTCCAATGCAGCAGCGCACCGATTTCTCTCCGATACTTATCTTGGTGCACCTAGGCTCGAAATTTCACGAGTGAGCGAATTACTGCAAGCTCAGTTGATGCAGGATATCAATATTAATCCTATTCAACCGAGTCTTGCCGAAACCAATTTGAACGTTCTTGCTCGGGGCGGACCTGTTAGTTCGGGCTTCAACGAATTTACGCCACTTTTCGAACGTAACCAGACTCAATTCAATGTGAGTGGCGTCGGAGGCAACAATGACACATCCGGCGGCGAAGCAGTGCTATCGGGTGTCCATGACCGAATCTCCTACAGTATCGGAGGCTTCGCTTACAAAACCGACGGTTGGAGAGCGAACAACGACCTCGACCAAAACGTTTATAATATCTTTCTTCAGGGAGCCATTGACCCGAAAGTAAATCTGCAGGTAGAGGCTCTACATAGAGACTCGGATGAAGGGGATGTGGCTCTTCAGTTCGACCCGAGGGATATTGTTCTCGATAAAAGGCGAGAGATCGATCAAGATAGCTTACGATTGGGACTTCGGTACTCACCAGAGCCGAATTCGCCGCGCTCTACCTTTTTGCTGTCCTATATAAATAGCGACACAGACGAGAAACTTCGGGAATCTGACCAGATCGATCCATTTACATCCTTTTCCCAAAATTCAGACCGAAATACTAAGGGAGATATGGTGGAGGGTCAGTACATTTATCAACGCGAACGCCTTAACCTGGTGGCAGGTGCGGCATATAGCAATCTAGATACCGTCATTAACGAAAAGTTTCAGGTCATCGACATCGATTTTGGACCTGTTTTCTCAGAGGATGCACGCATAGATGAGAAAATCGAGCATCCTAGGGCCTACGTCTATGCAAACATTCACACAGGAGAGGAGTCGGTGGACTGGACCCTAGGTGCCAGCTACGATGATTTCACGGATGAGCCCATCGAAAAATCGAGTTTCAATCCGAAATTTGGCGTTAGATGGCAACTCCACCCCGACGTGGTCTTGAGGGCGGCGGGATTTCGAGTGATTAAGCCGTCTTTCGTAAATAACCGGACCATTGAGCCGACCCAGGTTGCCGGCTTTAATCAGTTCTTTGATGATTTGCCGGGTACCGAATCCTGGCGTTACGGTGCTGCCATCGACTGGCGGCCCGGCGATCGGGTGTGGGGTGGAATGGAGCTGACTTGGCGTGATCTAGATGAGCCCACAAAGGTGGTGTCTGAGTCTGGCGCGGAGACGACACAGTTTGATGATCAAAAGGAGCAGCTGCATCGACTTTATTTTTACTGGACACCAACAGACCGTCTTGCAGCAAAAGTAGCCCTGGTCTACGACCGCTATAGGGGCCAGGGCCCAGCCGTCCAATTCGGTCCAAGGCCCGAAGATATCAAGACGCTAAGCCTCCCGCTTTCCCTGAGATATTTTAATCCTAACGGTCTGTTTGCAGTACTTGGTGGCACCTACGTTGATCAGAAGGTCAGGCGAGCCGAAAGTTCACGGTTTGCGGACGGCAACGACAATTTCTTCGTAGTCGATGCGGCGGTGGGTTATCGCCTTCCAAAGCGACGAGGGAATATAAGCCTGGCTGTTAAGAATTTGTTTGACGAACAGTTTATGTATCAGGACAACAGCTTCAGAGAATTTAGCGAGGAAGCGGTGGTAAGCCCGTTCGTTCCGGATCGAGCAATTATTGGAAGCGTCACTCTGAGTTTCTGATTTAAAATTGCCTAGGATACGACGAAATAATTCCAGATTACGCCAATAGATCGAATATTGAAGAAACATAGAGTTGATAGGCCAACTTCAATTGAGTTAGCTTCTGAATGGAGGTAGTCGGCGCCCGCCTTGCGTATTCCGGCGAAGTTGAACGCTGATTCCGGTGAAGTTGAACGCTGGATTTTCTCAGGCATTGATAGGTTTGTTTTTTACTCTAAGTGTTCATCT
>CAMYOI010000152.1 GCA_947259955.1 uncultured Gammaproteobacteria bacterium | reverse complement strand
CAAATTGCCGCGCGGGTGGAGAAAGTGGGAATCACGAATTCGTTACCCACGATGCCGCGCTGGCCATCGTGGTGTTGATTTATCTTAGCGGCCATCTGATGACCAATGACAGCGCGGTCGGACTGCACGCCATAAAAATCGCGAACGCAAAAACCAGCCTGCCGTTCATTGAAGCCGTGGTATCAGAGGGATTTTATGCAATGTGCTCATGTGCCTGGCTGTGTGGCTGTGTTTCAGCTGCCGGTCCGTAACCGACAAAATCCTGGCTATCGTCTTTCCCGTTACCGCGTTCGTGGCGCTGGGCTTCGAGCACTGCGTTGCGAAATCGGCAACCTGCTGCCGGTGACGATTGGTAACATCATCGGCGGTGGTTTCTTCATTGGCGCTGTGTACTGGTTTGTTTACCTGCGACGGTCCGCGGTGGAACCCGTGCGCCGCCTGATGACAAAGGGTCCGCCCGCCGTCAGTGCCGATACGACCATCGCCGAGGCAATCGAGATAATGAAAGCGCACGATTCCAGTTCCGTTCTGGTGGGTGAATTGGGCAGCGCCAGGGGTTTGCTGGATGAATCGGATATCGTCAAAAAGGCCGTATTGAAAGGTCTCGACGTCAATACGACCCGGGTAAGCGAGGTGATGAGTTCGCCGCTCATAAGCGTCGATATCAAGGCCTCTGTTTATGGTATCTATCGAACGCTTGCGGAGAAGAGAATACGTCACATCGTCATAACGGAGGATGGCAAGCAGGTTGGCTTCATTTCAGTCAAGGACCTGGTGAAGAAACCGATCGTCTGAAATTTCAAAACAAAGAGCATCTTTGGAGTGACGGCGAGCACGGCCAAATTCAGGCCAGAGTCTTTTTTGATTCGATGCAGTATATTCTGGAGGGTGCTTACGAACGGGAGCTGTGTCGAATGTGCCGGACCTGGTTCATGTTCGCTACGCGGTTTGGCACATATGTCAGACACCTTGAGATTGCCCTGAGGCCTCGAACTGTAGTTTCGCAAGCCTCGCGTAAAGCGCATCGCGCGTTACGAGTTCCTCATGCGTTCCGATATCGACGATACGTCCCTCGTCCATGACGACGATACGATCCGCCTCGAGCACGGTGGCAAGGCGGTGCGCAATAATTATCGTGGTGCGATCCTTCATGAGCTGATCCAGCGCTTCCTGAATGAGCCGCTCGCTTTCGGCGTCCAGCGAGCTGGTCGCCTCGTCGAGTAACAATATTGGCGGATCCTTGAGCATCGCGCGGGCAATCGCAATACGCTGGCGCTGGCCGCCGGAAAGACGCGTGCCGCGTTCACCGAGAAAGGTCTCGTATCCGTCTGGCAGGCGAACGATAAAATCGTCGGCGGCCGCGGCCCGCGCGGCGGCCTTGATTTCGGCATCGCCGGCGGTTGGACGCCCGTAGCGAATGTTCTCCTTCGCCGTGGTCCCGAATATTACCGTTTCCTGCGGAACCAGTCCGATCCGGTTGCGAACAGCCCGAGGTTCCGCGAGACTGATGTCGACGCCGTCAATGCGGATCGTGCCCGACTGCGGGTCGTAAAACCGCAATAACAATTGCACCAGCGTCGTCTTGCCGGCCCCGGACGGGCCCACAACAGCCAGAGTTTCCCCACGCGCGACGTCGAGAGAAAAGCTGTCGACGGCTAACGTGCCCGGCCGCGATGGGTAGCTGAAAGTGACGGACTCGAATTCGATTCGGCCTTCACTCCGTTCGGGTAGCGCGGCGGGTTGCGCGGGTGCGACGACGGACGGCTTGGCCTCGAGCAACTCCTCGAGACGTTCCATTGCGCCGGCGGCGCGTTGAATCTCACCCCACATTTCACTGAGCCCGGCCGATGACCCTGCCACAAACATCGCATAAAGCAGAAACTGACCGAGTTGACCACCCGTCATCTCGCCGGCAACGACGGCCTGGGTTCCTATCCATAAGACAAACGTAACGGCACCGAGTATGAAGACAATCGCGATTACCGTGAGCAGCGCCCTGACGCGGATTCTCCTAACGGCGGTGCGAAACGCCTCGAACACCGATTCGGCGAATCTCTCACTCTGCAGGGTTTCCAACGTGAATGCCTGTATGGTCGACACCGCGCTGAGCGTCTCACCGGCTATGCCGCTGGTGTCGGCGACCCGGTCCTGACTGGCGCGAGACAACGTGCGGACGCGCCGACCGATCAGGATGATCGGTATAATGACGAGGGGCATCAGTACAAGAATCATGCCCGTGAGCCTCGGGCTCGTAACCGCCAGCATAACCAATGCGCCCGCCAGCGTGACAGCGGAGCGCAGCGCAATCGACAAGCCGGCACCGGATATGGATTGAATAAGGGTCGTATCCGTGGTCAATCTGGAAAGCACTTCTCCAGTCTTGGTCGCCTCAAAGAATGATGGGTCGAGTCGCAGGACATGGCTATAGACCGCATTGCGCACATCGGCTACGACGCGCTCGCCCAGCCACGTCACCAGGTAGAAGCGCAGTGCCGCTGTCGCCAAGAAGCCCCTGGTCGATGAGGTGGCGCAGCGCGACCGGCAGACTCAACTGGGCTGCCGCGGCCAGCAACAGGGCGCAAAGTGCCAGGACCAGCGTTCGCTTGTATGGGGCAATGAACGGCGCGATGGCCCACAGAGGGCTGAGAGAGCTGCCCTTTGGGCGGTCGCTATCTTCTGGCATCGTTGAATTGTACTCGCATGTTGGCCGACATTCGCTTCGCTGTCTGTCATCGTTCAGGATCGGCAAAAAGACAACGGTTCTCCCGAGCGTATCGCCGATCGCCATAGGTTGACCGGGCGTGTGGGCGACTGCGAACGCAATCGCGATGCCCTCATGATTCCTTGCCTTGTCTTCTCCCATCCGCCAACCGAAGGGCAAGCCTCCCGGTTACGAGATCTTGCCGCAGCTGGCTGCATACTAGCAGCAGGAACACGATACACAGCAGCGGTTTGAGCCACATGGTGGGCTCGCCGATCAACCATTTCTCGATTCGGTTACTGAATAGGTACAAGAATATGATCGCAAGGTAACTATACCCATAAGCGCGCCCGGCCGATTGGAAAGACCAGGCTGCAAACACCCCGAGTGCGGGAGCCAGCATGGCATAGGTATTGTTCTCGGTGCGCGGATTGAACAACAAAAGATAACAAACCGACAGCGTGTATAAATATATCGCAAAGGTATGCGGTGTCGATCGATGCTGGATCCACCAACACGCCCCCAGCGTGAGCAGCGCGAAACATATCCGTATGAGAAGCTGGATCGTTTCCGGTGTCGTTACACCAAAATCTCGCATCATCCAAAACACCTGGGCGAATGGATTCACGTACTGTTCTCCAACCGTCGACGCCTTTGACAGCATTACAACGCTGGCCTGATATTGTTCCCATACATAGCGCGGGTCGTGCAGCAGGAGAGGTATCAGCATTAACAAAGCAAGCAACGTGATGAAGGGAATTATGGTACGCGGGTACAACACGCCTAGCAGCAAGATCAAGACGATAGAAAGCGGTTTTAACGCGAATGCCAACACCAGTAAACATGCCGTCAACCACCAATTGTTTTTGGTTGCATCCACCAGAGCGAGCATCATCAATCCAGTGATGATGAGATTCATCTGTCCCAGCTTTGCCGCGCTTGCACCCATTAGAACAGACAAGATGGTAACCGGCAGAAAAACCGACTCCCGGTATCGATGACTGGCTAGACTGGAAATACCATATGCCCCCACAGCGAATACGCCGATATTGATTGGCCGCCACAGCACGCTGCCTACGGATTCCGGTAACATCGCGAAAGGCGTGAAAAGCGCGGCAGACTGGGGCAGATAGATGAAACCATGGCCGGAGTCATCGTATAAAGGCGCCGCCTTCAGCCATAGCAATGCGCCATCCCGGTAGATCAGGAAGACGTTGGAGTAATCGACTGGATCCAAACCTTTTTTTGTCGTCACAAAGGCAATAAACAACAACCACAGCATCCAAGCCAACTTGTCAGACGAGATGGATCGCCCCGCATACGCGCTCTGCCATATTTTCAATGTTGCCGGGTCCTCTCGCTCGAGTGATCAGTCTTAATCAGCCGGACCCCATTCCGATTGGGTACGAATTAAAGCCATGTCGAAATGCGGGCTAGGATCATATCGTGAAAGCTTATGTTTTGTGAACGCCGAAGATCTTGGTGATGGAACGAGCGTTATGGTGCGACGCGGCAACTGCGGCCGGAGAGGATCCGATTCGAGACTTTTTGGTCGAGAAAGGCCGAATCATCGAGATATCGTAATAGACGACACGCTGTTTTGAAATTTCTGATCAGAAGGCGTATGGTATTTAATGCAAAGTAAAAACGCTGATTTTCTAATGGGCAGTATAACTATGCATAGTGGACAACGACCTAATCAAAATGATGCGAAAAACTCACCTTATTGGTTCTGTTATTATCTTGGTAACCATTGCGGCGGGTGGCTGGTCCCCTCAGATAAACGCTGCAGGCTCGGGTGCAGCGGAGAATGACACGACCAGCCCAGAGTCAGGAACGGGGCCGCTTGATGGCATGAAATTTATTGGTGCCCTCGGACCGGACGGCAAACCAAAGGACGTTGAGGATTCATTTGTGTTCGAAAATGGCACATTCGTTTCCAAGGAGTGCGAACTTCGATGTGAGTATCCCGCGCGCCCCTATTTTGTCCGCCAGAATGGCACGAAAACCGATTTTATCAGCGAGACGAAATGTCCCTACAAGGACGCAAAGATCATTTGGCGAGGCACGGTGGAAGGCGATACGATCAAAGGCAAGTCTACATGGGTCGTCAAACGCTGGTATTGGACTGTCGAGAACACGTTTGAGTTCGAGGGTAAGCTAGCCGAATCATCACCCTCGACCGCAAGTTCCGATTAACGCGGACCCGGACAGGCTATTTGCCCGCATTTCTCACCAGGCGTCTATGGATGCTTGTTGAAGCATTGTAAATATTGAGGATTACGGTTTTGTCTGAGAAACAGTGTGTATGGGTAGCGCCTATCCCGGCCCTGGCTGGTCCAGGTCCCGCTGAACTTGGGCTTCACTCAATCCATAGCTACGGCTATGCATTTCATTCCAGCCCGGCTTTCATCGGCCCCTGTTCTGCGCCATCATCCGGGATCCTGGTGAGAAATGCGGGTTAGGTGTAGTGCGAATCGAATTGGTTGGCTGTTGGTCCGTTCAATGCGAGCTGTATACTCGATAGAAACCGCGCGGTAAGTGATTTCTTTGTTGAGTAGGTGACTTCATACAATCTCATTTTCTTGCTGGCGGCAAGTAAATAGTCGTCGCTGGTGGATATCTCGTCCACCAGTCCCAGTTCCAGTGCCCGGGTCCCGTACCAGTGCTCTCCCGTCGCGATTTCAGTCATGTCCAGACCGGGCCTGTTCCGCGAGACAAATTCCTTGAACAGCGTATGGGTATCCTCGATCTGTTCCCTAAGCTTCTCCCGCTCTTTCTCCGTATTTTTACCAAACATGGTCAAGGTGCGTTTGTATTCTCCGGCGGTTTCCTGCTCGAACTTTATCCCCTGCCGAGTCAAAAGTTCGTGGAAATTCGGAATCTGAGCGAGTACGCCTATGGATCCAATCACTGCAAACGGAGCGGCGATGATCTTTTGAGCCACGCACGCCATCATATACCCGCCGCTTGCGGCCACTTTGTCAACGACCACGCTGAGCGGTATCCCTGCTTCCCTGAATCTTTGAAGTTGAGACGCTCCCAGACCGTGTTCATGGACGATTCCTCCCGTATTTTCCAGTTTTATCAGCACCTCGTCCCGTTCGTTGGCCAGGGTGAGAATCGCGGTTATCTCTTCCCTTAGCGAGGCCACGCTGGTAGCCATGATGTCTCCGTGAAAGTTGATGATGAACATCCTGTTCCCGGTATCATCATTCGGCAGTTTTTTGCGTGCTTTTTTTTCCGATTTTCTTTTTTTGGCCAGACGCTTCTGTTCTTTTTTTGGCAGAATCTGGCTTTGCATGGCCGCAGCGATGGCGTCGTATTTGTCGTTGAGGCTGACTACTTCCAGCTTCTCGGGCGTTTTCGCCTTCCTCGACAAGACCACGCTGCTAGCCATTACGACCAGGACCGCAATCAAGACGGTCAGGGTTTTTGCCAGGAACAGCCCGTATTCTGCGAAAAATTCTGTCATCTCAATATATCGTTGATTGCAATCCGTTATAGGAACAAGTCCACGTCGAGAAACCGAGACCCAGCGCGCCTGCTGCAAAGGATCAGGTTGCATCGTACGCCCGTCCGCTGTGGTGCAGCACGCAAGCCGGTCAGTTTATGGGACGCCCGGAAAGGTGTCTACGGTTACGTGCGGTTCCCCTGAAGGTAATTATGCATCCCTAACGATTACCCGCTCAAAACAGCGTACGAAATCAGCACTCAAAGATCGAGATGCCGCAGTACGTCATGAAGATCCCTCGCCTCGATGTCGGCTTTTCGCGAATATCCCCAGGTGTCTCCGCGCCGATTGAGCCATACGGTTCGCAGCCCGGCATCCGCAGCACCCAATACGTCGTGCTCGGGGCTGTCGCCGATGTGCAGGACTTCCCGGGGTTCGCACCGAAGAGCGCTGCAGGCGGCATGAAAAATATCCCGGTGGGGTTTGGCGACACCGTGATCCCTGGCGCAGATAGTGGTCGTGAAGTGGTGCCCGATCCCGATAAGTTCCAGATCCGCGTTGCCGTTAGTGAGGCTGGCGAGCGGGTAGTTTTCCGACAGCTTCGTCAGCGCCGGTAGTGCGTCCGGAAAGAACTCGACCTTATTGCGCAGTGCCATGAAATGATCGAACACCTGATCTACCCGGGTTTCTTCATAGTCTGCGGCTGACAGAATCCTCTGGAAGGACAGCCATCTCAGATGGCTCAGGTCGTGTGCGTACTGCGGATACTCCGCTACGATTTCTGTGCGCGCCTGCTGTATATCGGAGGCGCTGAACCGCTCGGTGACCCGCGGGCAATTCGTCGACAGCCACTGGTATACGATCCGCTCGGCCTGTTCGATGACCGGGCCGATCTCCCAGAGGGTATCGTCGAGATCGAAGGTAATGGCTCTTATGGACATCATCGCGTGCGGCCCGGCGTTTTCCGCCCGGGCACCGGGAGTTTATTTCGAAGCTATCTCTTCGAGCTTCCTGGCCTTGATGATGTTTCCATCCAGTCCGGCCTCCCGGGCACTGCCGCCATAGGATACCGTCAAAAGCTGGCTGTAGTAAGTGACGGGCATGCTGAACTTCGTGCCGAATTTCCTGTTGATGTGCTCCTGGTAGATCTCGACGTTCAGCTGGCACACCGGGCAGGGCGTAACGATCATGTCAGCGCCTTGATCATATGCGGATTCCACGATGTCCTTGATCTGTTCCTGACTTTTGTCGGGTTCGGAAAAAGCCAGGGCACCTCCGCAGCAGGTGACCTTCTTTTCATAGTCGGTGATGGCCTCTCCACCAACGGTCTCCACCATTTTGTCCAGATACATGGGGTTTTCGTAGGATTCTCCGTCAATGCCGAAGGGTCGATTGGTCTGGCACCCCACGTAGCCCGCGAACTTGATGTTGTCCAATGGCCGGGTCACCGGCGCCTCGAGTTCCTCGTAACCCACGTCCTCTATCAGCGCTTCCACCATGTGGCGTATTGGCGTTTCGTTCCTCAGATCTACGTCCAGGCCGGCCTCCTCGAGGACATCTTTCGTGTCCGCCAGCAGCTGTTCCGATGCGCTCAGTCTGTCGGAGGTTTCCTTGGTCCCGAGCCAGCATGCGGCGCAGCTCGCCACGATATCCTGTCCCCGGTTGTGTTTCTCGGATAGAGCAATGTTGCGGGCGTTCATCACATGGCGTGGCAGTTCACCGCCTTCCGCGAAACCGATGGATGCCCCGCAGCAATTCCAGTCGGGTATTTCGTTCAGTTCGATATCGAGTTTCTTGCACATCGAATCAATCGAGACCATGTAGTTCGACGCCGACGCTTTGCGCTCTGAACTGCAGCCTGGATAAAACGAATATTTATACTTGCTCATGTCGTCTCCTAACCTGAGTAGCCTTTCCTGCGGGCTTCGATTTCACGGGCTTTCTTCAGCATGGATTGAAGCTGCTTCGGGTTTTCTATACCCTTGTAACTGATCAGCGCGAGTGGGTTCAGGCGTTTGGTACGGAACATGCCAAGCCCGGTGTTTGCCATTTCCACGGCCTTTTTAACGCCAGCGGAATAGCCGTCCATGAAGTACAGCTTTATCGACAGCGACGTTTCGTTCACCCGTCCGTTCTTGCTGATGTTGTCCCAGAAAATCTTTGCAAAACGCCGGGTGGGATTCATTTTTGGCGCCAGGCCAAGACGATGGGCATAGTTGGCCAGCCCGTGCATGATGTGGGTTATTGGTATTTCACGGGGGCACCGGACCACGCAGTTGTAGCATGACGTGCACATCCACATGGACTCCGTTCCCAGCACGGCTTCACGTTTGCCCGCGCGAATCATCATGAACAGTTCCTGCGGGGGGTGCTCCCAGTGCGGTCCTAAGGGGCACGATCCGGAGCACACGCCGCACTGCATGCACATCTTGACCCACTCTCCCTGTTCGACGTTGTCCTCGACTTCCCGCAGGAAGCTGTTGCGATACTTGTCGATCATGGCGGTGTTGGTGTCGTTCATCGTATGTCCCGGAAAGTGGCGAGGTTAAAAGCCCTTGAACGGGTTCACGCCTATTTCGTCGATCTTTCGGCTGTATTCGTTGATCAGGTCCACCACCCGATCGACATCGGTAATTTCGATCTCATAAGTTTGAACACGCTCGGTTTCGAGCTGAAGCTGCTGAAGCGAGTCGTTGATTTTCCCCATCCGATCGTGAGCCATATCGGACCCTTTTACGAAATGACATTGATAGTCATCGCCCTTTTTGCAACCCATCAACATTACGCCGTCGTATCCGGCATTCAAGGCATCCGTCACCCATACCGCGTTCACCGATCCCAGGCAGCGGATGGGAACTACCCGGACGAACTGATTGTATTCCCGGCGTTGATGCGCCGCCATGTCGAGCGCGGGGTAGGCATCGTTCTCGCAGGCGAGTATCAGGATTCTGGGCTTTTCGTCGAACTCGTCCGGCATATCGACGGCTTTCAACTGCTGGCCCACGGTATCTATCGAATAGTTGTCGAACGATATGACCCTCACCGGGCACGCTCCCATACAGGTTCCGCAGCGCCGGCAGCGCTCCTCGTTGAAGAGCGGATATCGCTGCTCATCTTCGTCGATGGCACCGAACGGGCATTCGACCGTACACCTCTTGCACTGCGTGCACCCTTCCTTGCGGTAGCTGGGAAAGCTCAGGTCCCCCGAACGTGGATGTGCGCCACGGCCCAGCGCCGCGTTTTCGACCGCTTGGATGGCCTTGAGCGCGGCACCCGTGGCGTCGTCGATCGCCTGGGCGATGTCCATCGGCCGCCGCACGGGACCACATGCATAGATGCCGGTCCGCCTGGTCTCGTAAGGGAAGCAAATGAAATGTGAATCGCTGAAGCCGTTACGCAAGTGGGGCAGGTCCGGACCCTGCCGATACGAGAGATTCAGAATTGAATCGACGGGGATCTCGGCGGTCTGATCGGTGTCCGGCGTTTTTGCATCTCTGTCCGATTCTTCTTCACCGTCCTCGAGTTCGATGCCGACCCCTGAGTTCGGAACCTGGCCGGTAGCCAGGACGACAAGGTCGACGTTGACCGCGGTTTGCTCGTCGAGGATGAGGTCTTTAAACGATACATTGAGTTGGTCCGATTCCGGCGAAACGGCGTCCACGTTACCCTTCGTAAAGGTCACACCCTTGCGCTGGGCGGAGCGATAAAAATCTTCGCCATTTCCCGGTGTACGGAGATCGGTGTAAATGATATTGGTGTCGATCCCGGGATCGCAGTCCTTGAAGTACATAGCCTGCTTCATGCTCGTGTTGCAGCAGAATCCGGAGCAATAGGGCAGATGCCCCTCTTTCTCGGAGCGTTGTCCGGCGCATTGGATGAACACCACGGATGCCACTTCCTTACCGTCCGAGGGACGCTTGATCCTGCCGCCGCCGGCGCTCCGGGCAAGCTCCTCCAGTTCATGCTGATCCACGACATCCGCCGAAGCCGGGTAAGAGTACTCCGACAGGATCCCGGCATCGAACCGGGTGAATCCGCTCGCCTGCACGATTGCACCCACGTTCTCGGTCCGGGTGCCGCCGGATTCCTGACTGATGTCGACGCTGAACCGGCCGGGCGCCCCGCTCGTTCTGGAGATCGCGGAATTCAGAAAAGTTTCTATGTTCGACTCACGTTCGACCAGATCGATCAATTCCCCGGCGCCCGTGTCCTCGGGATCGGAGAACGGCTCCCTGGTCGGCGTCCTCTTCCACAAACTCGCGGCCGTTCCACCCAGCCTGCCCCGCTTCTCTACCAGAAGGATCCGGTATCCGGCACGCGCCGCCTCGACGGCCGCGGTCATACCCGACATACCGCCGCCGACAACCAGGATCTTTTTGTTCGAATCTTCGGACCTGTTTACTTCGGGTTGCTGCATGTACTGGATCTCGGCGCCGGCCATGCGCAAATAATCGTCCGCCATGTCCTGGGTCGTCTCCTGCATATCTTCGCTATTCGGTCGAACCCATATGACGCCCTCTCGCAGGTTGGCCCGGGTAAATGCTACATCATCGAAGGCAAAGGCGCCGGTTTTAGCGCGGCGTGAACACGCCGCGATGACCACGTGGGTGACCTGTTCGTCATCGATATCCTTGCGGATCCGAGATACGCCTTCACCGTTGCAAAGGAAGTCGTGCCTTCGAACGATGTCACTCTTGTTTTCACTACTGGCGATTTCTTCAAGCTGGGTAAGATCCAGACGATCGCCCAGTCCGCAGCCGCCGCATATATAAGTAGCAATTTTTCTGTCCGTCATGATCCGGCCTCCGTCGCCGCGATCCCATTGACCACCT
>CAMYOI010000151.1 GCA_947259955.1 uncultured Gammaproteobacteria bacterium | reverse complement strand
TACCGGTGCCGGCCGCCAGGTCTTTGGAGATGTAAATACTCCTTGGAAAAGAAGGAAGGCGAAATTCTATATCCCGGCGAGGCCCGATTATCGAGGGAAACCTGCGCCTTGCCGCAACGAGCAGACGGATATCATCGGACAAATTTCGTCTCGAGTATCACCAGCGAGTTGGTCCTTTCGACACCTTCCAGGTTGGCCAGCCCATCGAGCGTGGCGCTCAGTTTTTCGGTGGATTCCGCCGCGAGCACCGCGATGAGATCATAATCACCGCTGACTGCATACAGTGCGCGAACCTCTCCGATCTTGTCGATCTCGGATAACGCGCGCCCGGTCAGCTTCTGGTCCACTTGAATCTGCACGTGGGCCTCGATCAGATTCCGGTTGAATTTTTCTCCATATTCGATTCTGTAGCCTATGATCATTCCGTTCGTTTCCAGGCGCTTTAAACGGCTCTGCGCGGTGGAACGCGACACGCCGAGGACCCGGGCCAATTGCGAAATCGAGATGCGTACGTTTTTACTGAGAGCGCGCAAAAGTTTACGATCGAGATCATCCATATTGCTGAAAAACTTCGTTGAATTGCATAAATAGTATAAGCAATATGTAAATTATGATCATTCAATTCGACACGAAATAACCCCATCATATCGATTCGAACGATCTACGGAGGGTTTGAATACATGCAGACCGTGAGCCTGAAAAACGATCCCAGCGCTTCGAGCCAACGCAGGGCGATTGAGATTTTTCACTCTATCGGGTTGGACCCGGATTTGCTCCAACGCGGCGACCTGGCCGTAAAATCACCCATTGACGGCAGAGAGATTGCACGCGTTCACACGGACGATGAGATATCGACCTCCGCCAAAATACAGAGTGCCGCGAGTGCTTTTCGGGTCTGGCGCACGATGCCGGCGCCAAAGCGTGGGGAGTTGATCCGACTGCTCGGGGAAGAGCTGCGGTCGCACAAAGTAGATCTCGGTGCGCTGGTTACGTTGGAAACCGGAAAGATCTTCCAGGAAGGGCTCGGTGAGGTCCAGGAGATGATCGACATTTGCGACTTCGCCGTCGGGCTGTCAAGACAACTCTACGGGCTTACCATGCCCTCTGAGCGCACGGGGCATCGGATGGCCGAGACCTGGCACCCCATGGGGGTTGTGGGGATTATCACCGCTTTCAACTTTCCGGTGGCGGTGTGGTCATGGAACGCGACACTGGCCGCCGTTTGCGGCAATGCACTGGTGTGGAAACCCTCTGAAACCACGCCGTTGACCGCGCTGGCATGTGCGCAGCTGTTTAGCCGAGCCATCGAACGGCACGGCGATTGTCCGGAGGATTTGCTGCAGGTAATCCTCGGCGACGCGGAAACCGGACGGCAGATCGCGGCGGATGCCCGTTTGGCCGTGATCAGCGCCACCGGCAGCACGCGCATGGGACGCGCCGTAGCACCCGTTGTCGCGGAGAGGCTCGGCCGCAGCATCCTGGAACTGGGCGGCAACAACGGCATGATCGTTACTCCCTCCGCGGACCTCGACATGGCGGTCAGGGCGATCGTGTTCGGCGCTGTCGGTACCGCCGGCCAGCGCTGTACCACGCTGAGGCGATTGATTGTTCACAAGGACGTTCGAAACCAATTAGTCGAGCGGCTGAAACTGGCCTACGCCCAGGTCAAGATTGGCAATCCGTTCGATCCGGAAGTGCTGGTGGGGCCGCTCATCGATGAAACCGCGTTTCGCAAAATGCTCAGCGTTCTCGATGATTTACGTCGCCGTGACGGTTGCGAGGTATTCGGCGGCGAAACCGTGGAGGTGTCCGACGCTGGGGGCGGCTTCTATGTTTCACCGGCGATCGTCAGCGTGCCGGACCAGAACGAACTGGTCAGGACCGAGACCTTTGCGCCCATTCTGTATGTGATCGAATACGAAGATTTCGACGAGGCGATCGATTTGCACAATGACGTACCCCAGGGATTGTCTTCCTGCATATTCACCATGAACCTCCGGGAGGCGGAGCAGTTTCTATCGGCATCCGGCAGCGACTGTGGTCTCGCCAACGTCAATATCGGGCCGAGTGGGGCGGAGATCGGCGGCGCTTTCGGGGGCGAAAAAGAGACCGGCGGCGGGCGCGAGTCCGGGTCGGACGCCTGGAAGGCGTACATGCGGCGGAGCACGAGCACGGTCAATTACTCAGACGAACTGCCGCTGGCGCAAGGCATCGAGTTCGAAGTGTAATCGTAGCTGATCCCGGCGACATTAAAATAAAGGTCTATACTCAATGCAGGTGGTCTTGTCCCAAGTTCCGGCAGGTCGGTCATCCGTTATACCCGCAGCGGCGGCCGGAGATGGCATGAGTAAAAACCAAAAAAAAGATGGCCAAATATCCAACCAAAATAACCTTGGTATGCATTGCTGCCGTCCTCGTATCGTTCAAGGCGTACACGGCGGACTGGATCTACGTCGTCTCCGATGGCGACAACCTGTGGAATCTCAGTAAAAAATACCTTGGCTCCGCGGTCGACTGGCACAAGGTACAAAAAGTCAATCAGTTGCCCGATCCGCACTGGATCAGCCCCGGGACGCGGTTGCGGATCCCTCTGGAATGGATCGAAAGCAACAGTATTCCAGCCAAAGTGCGCTCGTTGGCGGGGAAAGCCTATTTGACGCGCCGCGACGGCTCCACGGAGGAACTGCTGGCCGGCAGCCTGCTTTACCTCGGTGACAGACTGCAGACAACTTCCGCGGCAAGCGCAACGATCGAATTTGCCGATGGCAGTATTCTTACTCTTAATGGTGGCAGCGAGTTGAGCCTGGATCATCTCAGCGCCTATGGAGAGACTGGCATGGTCGACTCGAGGCTGCGCTTACTGAAGGGCCGTGCGGAAACCCGGGTGACTCCGGCTAACGGTCCCGGTTCGCGATTCGAAATACATACTTCCTCCGCCATAAGCGCGGTACGGGGAACCGAGTATCGAATTGCTTTTATTGAGGGCAGTCAAACTTCCAACGTGGAAGTCACCGGCGGAGCCGTCGACGTTAGCGATACCGCGGTCACGGAAAATAAGTTAGTCGGCAAAGGTTTTGGCACCGTCGTCCAGGCCGGTCGGCCACCCCTACCTCCCAAAGAGCTGCTGCCCGGGCCGGTTTTCGATGCTCTGCCAGACAAGATCGACAGACTCGGCTGGCCGGTTAGCTGGACGCCGGTCGATGGTGCGCAAAGTTACAAGGTACAACTTGCCGATGCCCCCGAATTCGAAACCATTCGCTGGCAGCGAATCTCCGAACGGCCGCGATTCCGGCTGCCGGATCTGCCTGACGGAAGATACTACCTGCGGGTCCGGGCCATAGACGAACTGGGCCTGGAAGGACTGGACAGCCTGGCGGATTTGATACAGGACGCGCGGCCCCAGCCGCCGGTCCCGCTGCAACCCGCAGATGCGGCCGTTTTCCTGGAGCAGGCCCCCAAACTATCCTGGTCTCGATCACTCGAGGCCTCGACTTACCGGCTGCAGATCGCGAAAGACCCGGATTTTGAAAAGTTGACACTGGACAAGCAGCCGATGCGCGATCTCGATTTTACCGAGGAAACGACTGCACAACTGGGCTCATGGTATTGGCGGGTTGCGAGCTTAGCCGAGGACGGTGAACAAGGGCCCTTTGGCGCGGTGCGCCAATTCACCGTCAAGCCCATACCCGCTGAGCCCGTCGCCGAGGCGTCATCCGACGACAAGGCGATGACGATTACCTGGCGTGCGGGCGGCGTTGGAGAAACTTATCGCGTACAGATTGCCGAAGACAGGAAGTTCAAGCGCCTGCTGCTCGATGACCGCTTGACCGAGGCAAAGTTGACCATCGAATTCATTGCTGACGACAACCGTTTTTTCAGGGTTCAGGCGATTGATTCGGATGGCGACCGCAGTGCCTGGGGTGCTGTACAGGAAATTCCGCCCCTGCCTGATAAGAGCTGGAAAGTATTCCTTGGATCCGTCCTCATCATGGTGCTGATTGCTCTCTGAAGCGGTACATCCGAAGCTGCCAAAACTTGGGCGAAGTTTGCGCCTGGGGGTGTGCCTCGTGCTGGCCGCGCTTATTCTACTCTCGGCTGGTACCGTAGAGCGTTTGGATTATGTGTTTTACGACGCCATCCTCCGTCTCCACGAACGACCAGCCAATGACGAACTGGTCATTGTCGCGATCGACGAAAAAAGCCTTCGACTGCTGGGTCAGTGGCCCTGGCCCAGGCGGCTCCATGCGCGCTTGCTCGACAAACTGACCGCCAGCGGGGCCGGCGCCGTTGGTTTCGATATTCTGTTCTCGGAAAAAGACAACAGCGACCCGGAGGGCGATTCGATTCTGGCAGACGCGATTGAGAACAATGGAAACGTGGTGCTGGTGGTCGGGCCCGAGTCGGATGACGGACCAAGCCTGATCTCTGAAGTATTGCCGCTGCCCGACCTCGCGGCGAGCGCGGCGCGGCTCGCGCATATAGATTTCGAGGTTGACAGGGACGGCATCTGCCGCAGGGTGTTTCTCAAAGCCGGACTGGGCGACCCGCGTTGGCCGGCGATGGGGCTCGCCATGCTGGAGATAGCCCATCCGGAGCGGCCTTCGCCCGCCGAGTCCAGCGCCGGCAGGAAGTATCCCGTCGCTACCGGTTGGATTAGGGAGCGGCCGATGCTGATATCCTATGCCGGACCGCCCGGCCACATCGAACGGGTTTCTTATGTGGATGTATTGCAGGGGAGGGTGTCACCCGAATCGCTGCGCGATCGCATTGTCCTGATCGGGGCGACCGCCGTGGGTCTTGGAGACACGCTGTCGACACCGCTGTCGAGTGCGCACACTTTAATGTCGGGCGTCGAAGTCAACGCCAACGTGGTGGCCACTCTGCTCGACGGTCGGCATCTGGAGGAAGCGAGTCTCGTTATGCGCTTACTCGTCGCTCTCCTGTTGACACTGTTTCTTCTGCTGTGGCTGCTGCTGTTGCCGGGACGGTTTGCTCTGCCCGGCTACATTCTTTCGATCGCCTTCACCCTGGCGACATCGGTATGCCTCATATACCTTAATCAAATCTGGTCTGCACCGACGATTCCGCTGTTGCTGCAGTCGGTTTTGTACATTGCCTGGAGCTGGCTTGACCTGGGCCAGATAAGGCAATTGTCGCAGCGGCTGGCCCGCCAGATGCACATGCAGGCGCGCCGCGACCAGGTGACCGGCTTGCCCAACAGGCCTCGGCTCGAGGAGCGTCTGGGCCAGATCCTGCCGGCCGGCCAGGAATCACTCGAAGCATTTGGATTATTTATTCTGAGCATGGGCCGGCACCGCTCGGTCATTGACCTGGCTGGTATCAGAGGCAATGATGAACTGCACAAGCAAATTGCCGTTCGGCTGAGGAAAACGCTGACCGATGAAAAATTGCTCTTCCGGCTGGACGGTGCTGAATTTGCAATTTTGATCGATCGGGCCAGTGCGTTGCCGCAGTTGGAGAACATTGCCGCAAGGCTGGTGCAATCGCTGCTGCGACCATTTCAGCTGGGAGATGATCAATTCATCATTAACCCCAGTATTGGTGCGAGCCGTTATCCGCAGGATGGCAAACAGGCGCAAGAGCTGATCGACAACGCGTATACGGCCATGCACCGGGCACGGCGGGACAAGAGACGCAGCTTTTGTTTTTACTCCAGGGAGATAAAGGCGGACATCAACAAACAATCCACAATTTATCAGGGGCTCAGAAATTCCGCGTGGACGAACGAGCTAAAATGTGTCTATCAACCTCAGATATCGTTGGACAGCGGCCGAATCGTCGGGGTCGAGACGCTGGTTCGATGGCGTCACCCCAAGCTGGGGGACGTGCCACCATCCGAGTTCATTCCGGTGGCGGAGCGCGAGGGGCTCATTGTGACGCTGGGAACCTGGATACTGCATCAGGCCTGCCTGCAGGGCGAAAAATGGCGCACGTCCCTGGGCAAGAACCTGCGTATGGCGGTAAATGTCTCGGCCGTGCAGTTGGATACACCCGGCCTGCTGGAGTCGGTCAGCAGGGCCCTCGACGAGTCCGGTCTGCCGGCTCCCAACCTGGAACTGGAATTGACGGAAACCGCCTTGTTTTCCGATCATGAAGCAATCCTTGAGACGCTGACGAGCCTGAAAGAGCTCGGAGTGGAGCTGGCGATAGATGACTTTGGTACGGGGTACTCTTCGCTGACCTACCTGAAGAACTTCCCGATTGATCGCATCAAGATCGACCAGTCCTTTATTTCCGACGTACACGAAAGTAACGAAAGCGCGGAAATTACCCGTTCTATCGTGGCCATGACGCACGGATTGGATTTGCGGGTAATTGCGGAGGGCGTCGAACGCCCGGAACACCTGGCGTATTTGAGAGAACTTGGCTGTGAAGAGGCGCAGGGGTATTTGATCGGAAAGCCAATGTCCCCTGCCGAGCTGGAATCATCTATCTTCTCGGCCCGTTTGGAATCGCCCTGAACGACAAGCAATCCTTACCGATTATGCACGGCAGCGACGCATCATTTCAAATCCGATACGGAGTTGACGAAGTATGCTTTTGCCATGTTCGTGGGCGGCGAGATTGGTGTAGGGGTGGAGGTTATAGGCGATGTCATTTTCGCTGTTGGCTTGCGAGTGGCTCATGGGAATACAATTAGAGTGTGTCTCAATTCGGCCCCATTTTGTCTCACATTCATGCCTAAGTGATGCGCTGGTACACATACGATCACGTGATCTTCGATTTCGATTCCACCCTGAGCGGAATCGAGGGCATCGATGTTCTCGCCGACAAAGCCGGCGTGGGTGAGAAAGTCTCCCAACTCACGCAACAGGCCATGGATGGCAAGACCGAATTGGAGAGCGTTTATGAGCAAAGATTGTCCACGATCAGGCCCACCCGAGGTCAAATCCGGGCGTTGAAGGAACAGTACAGGAAGCACCTGACCGAGGACGCGCGGGAGGTGATAAGCGCGCTGCACCTCCTCGGAATCGAGACCTATATCGTCAGCGGCGGACTGCTGGAACCGATCGTGGAAATTGGCACCGGTCTGGGAATTCCAATTAAAAATATCAAGGCCGTAGAGATCCAGTACGACGAATTTTCGGGCGAATGGTGGCTTGCCCAGAACGGCCGCAATGACCGGGATCAGCCCTTTCTCAAATCAAATCAGACGGCCCTGGAAAAAACGCATGGAAAAGCGGGAGTTATAGAACAACTGCTCTGTGGCAAACGCGGCAGGAGCCTGCTCGTGGGCGACGGAGCCAGCGATCTCGTGGCGGGTTGCGCGGTCGATCTTTTCGTTGGCTATACCGGTATCGTGGAACGCGAACGGGTCGTGACATCCGCACCCGTGCTGTTAAAAAGCAGGAGCCTGGCGCCCGTTATCGTGCTCTCAGCCGGGCTTCGTGCCATTGACGGAGTCGAAGGCAACCGGTTCCAGACCCTGTTTCGAAAAGCATTCGAACTGATTGACGCCGGAATGCTGCAATTCAATGACAGGAATCTGGGTGACAGGTTCAAACGGGTACTCAAGGGGGGCACCGAAAACGAGGAAAAGATCTTTAGCTAGGAATCCGGCCTTAGTCTCGGGATAGAGACATCTTGACCCGGTTATGGTACCTTAATGGCCCAGCATGAGGGCATAGCGATGCAGGTGGAGACGCCTGACACGCCGTGCCCTTTTTTATTTCTGCAATCAAAATATGCGGCGTATGCAAATGTATCGGATTCTGGTATCGGACAAGCTTGGAAAGGCCGGGTTGGACCGGCTCGGCAAGGAGACAGATGTAGATGTTGATATCAAGACGGGGCTTTCACACGATGAGCTGATCGACATCATCGGTGATTACGATGCCTTGATCATACGGAGCGCCACGCGTGTCGACGCGGATGTTCTTGAGGCCGCCGTTCGGCTGCGCGTGGTGGGTCGTGCCGGCATCGGAATCGACAACGTTGACGTGAGGAAAGCCACTTCGAGGGGCGTAATCGTCATGAACACGCCACAGGCGAACGCCGTAGCGACCGCGGAACATACCTTGGCGATGATGCTCGCGGTCAGCCGGCACACGGCCCAGGCACACGAGTCGATGCGCAGGGGAGAGTGGAAGCGATCCAGCTTTACCGGCCAGGAACTTGCGGACAAGATCCTCGGCATCATCGGGCTCGGCCAGATAGGCAGACTGGTTGCACAGCGCGCAAAGTCGTTTCAGATGAATATCGTTGCCCACGACCCGTACGTATCCGAGGAGATCGGCCGGGAGATGGGAGTTTCCCTGGTTGACTTGGACGAACTGCTTTCCCAGTCCGACTACATTACGCTGCACACCAGCATGTCCTCTGAAACGGAGAACATGATCAACGAAAAAACCATAGGCATGATGAAGGCGGGTGTGATTCTGATCAACCCGGCGAGGGGGAAATTGATCGATGAATCCGCCCTCGCGGACGCACTCAATAGCGGCAGAATAAAAGCGGCGGCGTTAGATGTGTACCGGAAAGAGCCCCCCGACGAACAA
>CAMYOI010000150.1 GCA_947259955.1 uncultured Gammaproteobacteria bacterium | reverse complement strand
AGCGGCATCTCAAGAGACTGATGTCGTCTTATCTGGATTACTACCATCCGCGGCGAACACCGCCAGTCCTTGGATAGCGACACGCCGGACGGTCGTCCCGTTCGAGCAGCGGAACCGTGCAACGTTCTTGAATGTTCGGCCGTCTACGGCCTTAAATATGTCCATCTTCCGAAGGCTGCAAGCGTATTCCGGACCGACAGGAGTTTTTCCTTTTGCAGGACGTAGTCAGCAAAGATTTCTCCGCCGTGAGATTCTTTGCGCCGTTCGATGATTTCAAAACGTCACCGCTCCCTTCAAGTAGGGAAGCCTACGTCGCGTACAAGCACCTCGCTGTAGAGTTCATCGAGGCGCGCAACCGACGAATCCTTGAGTCTGGATGAGCACTGGCCTGGAATGGGATTGCCGCCTCATCAAGGAGGAGCGGCCTTCTGTAGTGCACCGCATTAGTTCATCCAATCACAGGAATGATACACCAGCGGAAGCTGCTGGTGAGCCCGGAGCGTCGCCTGCGAAGATTGATGATTTCCGATGGCAGACGCACTGTCGCGGGTTGGCCCAGCTCCCCATCGCCGCATGAACGCTAATTCGACACCCACAGGTCGAGAGCGCATACAGCGCTCGGACCAAGCGTGCCTGATTCACCGTTCAGTATGCCGGTGACGATCGGAAATGATCGTCATCAAATAGCTGACCAACTTAAAGTGACCTCTAAGCTAATATTTGGAGGACTTCATCATGAGTAAGCGCTTGTACAGGTTTAGGTGTTATGAGTTTTTTGCGGATTACAATCAAACGCGCTCCACCCACGCTCCACACGCGCTCCATTTTTGTGACTATCGTGGACTATGAGTGACAACGAGAGGGAATGTCTAAAACAGGAAAAATCCTGTATAATCAACGCGTTTTCTAGTATTTAGTGGTTTGTGGTGGTCTGGCACATTGGTACCGAGGAGAGGACTTGAAACTACGGCTGTTGCCTGCCAACCCACATACCGCACAAATCGCGCCTGCCCGTAGATAAATCCTTTGAATCGATAGCATTGATTGAGTATCGTGGTCAGAAGCATGGTTCCCCCTCCAGCATCGAACGAACGCTATGAGCAAGTCTACGCCAGCTGGAAGAATATCCACTGAGCCCTCCTCTTCATCGCCGGATGTATCGGCTTATGTCCCAGATCTCGACGAATGGCCGGATAGCTGGATGATCGACCCATCAGATCGGGCGATGGGAAAAGCCATTGTCACCGTTCTAACCCCTTTTATCGAGCATCTGATCAATCTGGGTCTCACCAAACACACCATCAAGCACCATGTTGATAACCTCTGGGCCTTGGGGGGACAGGTTATCACTAACATCAATTGGGATGAGTCTCTACGTAAACAGTCTGCAAAAGAATTGGTGACAAACGCCATTGATGTGGAAGGCGGCCCGTTACTACGCGATCCCCTCGATCCCGATGACCAGAAACCCTTTGACAGCACCTGCCGAAAACTTTACAAGTTCCTCATGTCTTAACAATTGAACCCACTAATTCCGCTTCAGAATCAGAATAATATTCAAATGGGAAGCAGACGGAATTACTAGACGGTATTTGTGAAAGGCTTCTGGATTATTCGCGAAAGCACCAAAGGTTACTCATTTGTTTAATGTTTAAATACATTCATGCGGCCGATATACACCTAGATAGTTCTCTACGCGGGCTAGAGCGATATGAAGGTGCTCCGGTTGATGAGATCCGTAGTGCCACACGTCGTGCCTTTGATAACTTGATTGAGACGGCGATTGAAGAGGGAGTGGCATTTGTGCTGCTCGCCGGAGATCTATACGACGGCGACTGGAAGGACTACAACACAGGTCTCTATTTTGTACAAACGATGGGAAGGCTGCGAGATGCAGGTATCCGCGTCTTCATCGTGGCTGGAAACCATGACGCCGCTAGCCAAATCACCAAACACCTTCGATTGCCAGAAAATGTCACTCGGTTCTCAACCAAGAAACCGGAACGGGTTGTTCTAGAAGACCTGAATGTGGCGGTATATGGTCAAGGTTACTCTAAACGGGCGGTAACGGACGATCTTTCGGATCTCTATCCACAAGGAGACCCGCACCTTTTAAACATCGGCCTTCTGCACACCTGCTTGGACGGTAAGCCAGGTCACGAGCCATACGCACCTTGCACCGTCGAAGGACTACGTTCCAAAGGATACCAGTACTGGGCTCTGGGTCATGTCCACAAAAGGGAAGTGGTGAGCCAGGAACCATGGATTGTATTTCCAGGAAATATCCAAGGGCGACATATCCGCGAAGCAGGACCCAAGGGCTGTACCCTGGTTACAGTCGAAGCTGGAGAGATAGTGGAGGTGGAGCATCGTGATCTAGACGTGATGCGGTGGTCTCTCTGTGAGCTTGATGTTTCCACCAGCGAGACAGTCGATGACATATATGAGCAGGTGCGTGAGGGGCTGCAGTCGTGGTTGGATGCCGCCGAAGGCAGGCCAGTAGCAGTACGACTGGTTCTGCAAGGAGCTTGCTCTGCACATTCGACATTGCATGTAGACCGGGACCGCTGGATCCAGGAATATCGGGCCTTGGCAACGGGGCTTGGTGGCGCTGGTATCTGGTTGGAGAAGGTTGCCATCAAGACAAAGCCGTCCATCTCATTTGATGAGGTGATTGAACGTGATGACGCATTGAGTGGCCTTCTACGTGCAATCCGCGATATGGAACTGGATGTCTCGGCTTTAGACGAACTCGCCGATGAGATATCCGCGCTCCGCCAGAAACTTCCGGCCGAGCTGCTGGGTGGCGATGACCCTTTCGATCCGACCAATCAGGATTTACTCAAGGATAACCTGGCGGATATCAAGGAGCTTCTCGTCAATCGCTTATTGTCCACGGACAAAGGGGCATGAAGCCAGGATGAGACCAAGATGAGAATCGACGAGCTAAATCTTGCTGCATTCGGACCCTTTACCGAAAGGGTATTGGCTTTTGATGAAGCGGGATTCCACATCGTCTATGGTCTCAATGAAGCGGGCAAGAGTTCAGCCCTGCGAGGCCTTAAAGCTCTGCTTTATGGGATAGATGAACGTACCTCAGACAATTTTCTTCATGCCAATGACAAGCTTCGTATCCGCGGATTCTTACGGACAGCCGATGGGCATGAACTCAGGTTTGTTCGGCGCAAAGGTCGGAAAAATACCTTATTAACCCCAGAAGATGAAGTTCTTGATGAAAAGATGCTGACGCCCTTTCTCCAAGGTGTGACTCCGGAACTCTTCGAGACGCTTTTCGGTATCGATCACCAGGCGTTGGTGCAGGGTGGAGAGGAGATTCTCGATCAGAAGGGTGAAGTCGGGCAGGCGCTCTTTTCAGCAGCACTTGGAAGCCACGCGTTGCATGCCGTTCTTGCCGAGCTTGATGAAGAGGCCGATGGCCTTTTCCGGCCCAGAGGCTCAACGCAGACGATCAACTCGTCATTAAAGTCGCATGCTGAACTCAACAAGGCAGTCAGGGAGCACTCCCTTTCATCCAGAGAATGGAATGAGCATCGTCGCGCTTTGGGGCGTACGACGAAGGAGCTGGAGAGAATCCACGCCGAACTGGCGGACAATAGGCTCGAGGTAAACCGTTTACAGCGCATCCAGCGCGTATTGCCAAAACTTGCTCGGCGCGTCGAGCTTTTTCAGGAGCTGGAGTTGTTAGGCAATGTCGTCATACTGCCGGACGATTTTTCGGACCGTCGCCAGAAGGCCATGAATGAGTTGGAAAAGGCTCAAGCCATTGTTGGCAAGACAACCCCTCGTCTCGAAGGATTACAGAAACAGCTCGGAGGATTATCAACAAATCAGGCTTTGCTGGATCAAGCAGAAAATATTGAAGATCTCCATGCGCGCCTGGGTGGTCATCGAAAAGCACTGCAAGACCGACCGAATCTCGATGCGGAGACTAAACAGCTACTCACAGATGCAGAATCCCTACTTAAAGAGATTCGTCCCGATCTCGAACTAAAGGATGTCGAGGAATTACGTCCCGTACTGGCAAGGCGGCAGGCCATTACTGAGTTGGGCAGCAACGATGCCGTACTCAATGCCCGTGTGGAACAGGCAGAGTCCAATCTGCGAAAAACAGAAAAGCGCCTTAAGGCCGCCCGTAAGGAGCGCAAAGAGATCCCCGAATCGGACTCCACGGACGCATTGCACCGAGTGATCGCTGCCGCCAGGAAGCAGGGGGAGTTGGATGCTTCGATCCTATCCACCCAGAGGCAACTCGCAGGCCTGCAGGCAGAATGCGTTGCTGATCTTGCACGACTCACGCTATGGGAGGGTGAACTGGAAGATGTGTCCGGATTGAGGTTACCCAGCCGGGAAAGCATCCATCGATTTGAAGAGGACTACGATGAACTCTCAAAACGTCTCCAGCGGCTTGAAGAGAAGCAGGAGGAGCTCACCGATTCTTTACAAGATAACTCACAAAGACTTGATGAGATTGAGCGTGTCGGAGAAGTGCCGACAGAAGTGGCTCTCGTCAATTCCCGGTCGGAACGCGATGCAATCTGGCAGTTGCTGCGCCTGCAGTGGGTGGATGGTGAGGACGTGTCAGCCGAGGCAAGGAAACATCAGGTTGAAGGCACATTGCCGGATATCTTCGAAAACCGCGTCGCTGGCGCCGATGAGGTATCCGATCGGCTGCGTCGTGAAGCAGACAGGGTTCATGCATTAGCTAGTCTTCAGGCTAAGCAGGAGGGCGGACAACGGCAAGCAGAAGAGATCGCCGAACAGCTTGAGGCAACAAACGCCGAAAAGGTTCAACTTGATGTGGACTGGCAGACACTGTGGGCGCCTTGCCAGATTGTCCCACGTACACCGCGAGAGATGCGGGCCTGGCTGGATACCTTTGAAAAACTTCGTGATCGGGTCGGGCAGTTCAATCTGGTGCGCCAGGAGGCGAGTGAGCTTGAGCAGAATCGTACCACGCATATCCAGCGACTTAATGAACAGCTGACCGGGCTGGGAAGATCGGGCTCCAGATCGGAAGATATTGAAACCGTGCTCATGCAATGTGAGGCGTTAGCTAGTCAGCTTGATGAAGCCAAACGTAAAAAGGATTCGCTGAATAAGGAGGTCAAAGACCGGGAAGCTGATGTTGAGTCGCTGAGTGAAAAGCATCGGTTGGCAACGGAAGCACTTGAAACCTGGAAGACGCAGTGGGGTGAGCAGATGCAGAGCGTTGGTCTGCGAAGCGAGACCTCATCATCGGAGGTTAACAATTTCATTGAAAACGTCAGAGCCCTGTTCTCAAAACAGGGCGAGGCAGAAAAACTGCGAATACGCATCAATGCAATTGACGAAGACGCATCGGCTTTCCGCCTCCAGGTGGAAGCCATGGTCGCTGCGATTGCCCCGGAACTTTCTGATTTATCCGCGGATGATGCCGTCGTGCGCCTCAACTCACTGTTGTCGGAAAACCGGTCGAGACAGACAAAACGACAACAGATTGACGAACAGATCGAACAGGCAACCCAGGAAATAGAGGATTCAAACGCATCCATCCAGACCATGACGGATAGGCTGGATGCGTTATGTGTCGAAGCAAAATGTGATGGACATAGTCAACTTGAGTCGGCGGAACGTCGCTCGGATGATTTTCTTCGAATCAAGGCAGCAATCGCTTCGGTCGAGCAGGAGATCCTGGAAACAGGTGAAGGCGTCACCATTGCGGAGCAGGAGACCCAAGCGGAGGGAATCGATCCGGACAGTCTGCCGGGACGCATCAAAGAGTTGATCCATAAAATTGAGGATGAGCTCGAACCCAGGCGGACTGAATTGGCTGAAACAAAGGGGCGCGAGGAAAAGGAACTGGAACTCATGGATGGCAGTGATCACGCGGCCCTAGTTGCTGATCAGGCCCATACCGTTCTCGCCAGCATCCGTTCCGATGCCGAGCGCTATATTCGTGTGAAACTGGCGGGCAAGATCTTGCGTGACCAGATTGAGCGTTATCGAAGAGAAAACCAGGGACCACTGGTCAAGCGAGCGAGCGAACATTTCTCCGCACTGACACTAGGTTCGTTCGGAGGACTCATAACCGACTTTAATGAAAAGGATGAGCCCGTCCTTGTCGGTATTCGTACTGTAGGAGAGCGCGTGCATGTGGAAGGGATGAGCTCAGGAACGCGTGATCAGCTCTACCTGTCGCTGCGTCTGGCCTCTCTAGAAAAATACATAGATAGTGCAGAGCCCATGCCTTTCATTGTGGACGACGTACTTGTGGACTTTGATGATGCTCGTTCACAAGCCGCATTGAATGCGTTGGCTAAATTATCCGAAAAGACTCAAGTTATCTTGTTTACACATCATTCGCAGGTTGTCGAGCAATCTAAGCAGTTGCAAGCGCCGATAAAGGTACATGAGTTAGGGACAATCGCATGAGTCGTTGCTAAAAGGAGAAGCTGTCAAAGATGACCGGCGCCGACAAAAGAAAGTGGTGGCTCATCGGCTGGGATGTCGGGGGTTGGAATTGTGACAAGAATCAGAACAGCCGTGACGCCATCGTGATTCTCGACGCCGACCATGATATCGTCGGCAGTCCCTGGCGCGGCAATCTGCGCGAGTGTATCAATAACAGTTCGACGACCGCCGAGTGGATCACCAGCCTGTTCGAGATATGTGGGAGTGGGCTATCTTCCGAATCCGGTCCAGTGACTCTGGCGATCGACACCCCTTTGGGTTTCTCCGACGCCTTTATACAGCTGTTAACTCAAGGTAAGGCTGCTGCCCCCATTGAGGCGTCCAGCACCAATCCCTATCTGTTTCGTCGTACTGAGCACTTGCTGTTTGAGCAAGGCTTCAACCCGCTTTCGGCCATTAAAGACATGATTGGCTCCCAGGCCACGAAGGGATTGCATGCACTTGCACGCTTCGCGCCGAAAGTAGTGGAGTGCGGTGTCTGGAGTGACAGTAGTAACGTCACCGCCATCGAAGCCTATCCCTCAGCCTGCAAGAAGTCGGAGACCATTCAGGCCCTGCGCCGGCCTTATCCCACACTCGCTCATGCAGACTGTGAGGATGCCCTGATCTGTGCCTTGGTAGCCAGCTTGTTTGCGGAGAAACGGGGTACCCTTATGCCGCCAGAAACTGGCATTTCGCCGAGGGAAGGCTGGATATGGATGCCTAGGGATGTCTTTGCTTGATGGCAAGGTGTTATCAGACTTTGGTGAAGGCCATCTGGATAAGCGTTCCACGGTTAGGAGTTGCTTGATTGCCGACATCGCGAGCGGAAATTTAGCAACATTGTGACAGCATCGGAATCTAACCTGTTGAAAAATAGGGAAAGTCCGAGGGTTCGAATCCCTCGATACGCCTTGTATTGCTTCTAACGAACAGAACACTCGGCCCAGTACGCCATTCACACTTCTTCGGGAAACTCTCCCTCAAACTGGCGAAGTCATTCAGTCAAAACTGAATTCAATAGGAAAAAGGCGTCGGTGTACTCAAGTAAGATCAGGGCTGTACCCTTCGAGAATGGCCGGGGTCGCAGGCAGGTTTTCCGGTTTTTCTCCGGCGTTCATTATGGCGAGGTTCGGCTCAGTAGGGTCGGCCAACCAACTGTCTGCTCCCAGAATCTGGACATAAAAATGTTGTCCAAATGTTGCCCAAACCATGCCCAATGTAGCCCAAATCATGCCCATTTCTGGACAACAAGAATTTATAAGTTATTGATTTATATATAATAATTGGTGGAGGCGGCGGGAATCGAACCCGCGTCCGTAAGCCCTCAGAGAAAGTTGGCTTTTTGATTAACCTACGACAGCAAGCAGTTCCTCGAACACATCAATGACCTTACGTACCTGCGGTCCCCATTGATCTATAGGTAGACTCGGATATTTCGTTATATCCTCAATTGGTGTTCCAAAACTGAGTCTCTCCTTTGAGAGTTTGAAGTATATGTCCCTCACGCGGATCGCCTTGTCTGTGTCATCTAACCATGCGAAGTTGAGATTGAGTTTTCCGTCTGTGTATATTGAAAAGAGCGATTTCTGGGAAATCGACTTCATGACGGGGGAGACTGAGCCGCGAACTTTCCCGGTCCCCAAACGATAATCGAATCCTCGGGATTCGATATATGCCATCAATTTTTCAATAGCATCGATTTCATGTTGACTCAGTTTGTTCCTTATTTCCTCAAGAAACGTTGATTTATCCCATTGTCGCCTCGTTCCCGAGGTGACCGTCACGCGCCTCTCCTTGATACGGCGTGCGTCTTCCGTGTAGCCAAACAATGAAGGAACCAGAACTCTTTTATCTTCGTATTGATACTGCTTCGCCTCGACGATCAGCACCTCAGAACGCTGCATCTGATTATTCAAGAACTCGACAATACTTCGAAGTTCATAAGGAGACTGTTCCATGTACAGATCTTTGTGAAGTCGACTCGGCGGCTCGGCGCAGGAGGTCCCTTTCCCAGCAGTAGTAGCCGTTGGCCGCATAATCGAGCATCTGGGCCACGACCTCGCGCCGTGAGCGAGTATCTTTGAAGCGTTTACACTCGATCAACGTCGGAATTGCGCTCTGATCCGAGAAGAGTAAGTCAAGACTCCACCGATCACTGCCACTGTCGGGATCCGTAACGGCCAACTCCGTCGCGATGACCAACCATCGGCGCGGGTTTTCGGGATTGATCTCATCCCCCGGCAACATGGAAGGGTTGGCTTCGAGCATGCTCTGTAACTCTTGCTCTTCGTTAGTGCAATATACTTCAGTCATGGGGATGGTGGCGCCATATTCCCCGACGACGAAAACGCGTGTCACGTGATCCTCCTAGAATTAGCATGTAGAAGCGGATGTCCCCAGAGATTATAGCCAACCTGCGTAACGGACTACCTGCACTACCCGAATTTGGCCATAAGGAGGATACTAATGCTGTTCATTTCAGGAATGGGGACCTGGATACGTGCGCTATTGGTGGGTGAATCAGAACCAGACCTTCCGCCAAGAAACGGAAGGCGGATACCTCTGGTCGCCGAAGCGTAATAAGAATGGCGCGAGGAATCCTTTCTACGAGTCAATGCGGGAGGTTTCACCTGGAGATCTGGTGTTCTCATTCCAGGGGACTTACCTGCGCAAAATTGGTGTCATTCAATCGCACGGCTATGAGTGCCCTAAGCCTGCTGAGTTTGGATCAACAGGCCCAAACTGGGACAACATTGGGTGGAAAGTAGACGTTATATATTACGACCTGTCCCACCAAATTCGGCCGGCCGATTATATGGACGTGCTGGCGCCTGTCCTGCCGGAACGGTATTCGCCTCTTCAGGCCAACGGGCGCGGTAAGCAGAGCGTCTATCTGACTGAGCTTCCGCAGCCGTTTGCACGGACATTGGCGAATCTGATCGGCCATCAGGTTCAGGTGCTGATGCAATCTCAATCGGTTGCTGAACCTATTGGATCCCACGGGCAGGGCGTGATCGAATGGGAGGAGCATCTCCGCCAGACCATAGAAACTGACCCTGAGATCGGAGAAACGGATCGAGAACAATTGGTTCTGGCACGACGTGGACAAGGTCGATTCCGGGATTACGTTACCCGTATAGAGCGACGGTGTCGGATTACTGGTGTCAACCGGTCTGAACATCTACGAGCCAGTCACATTAAGCCGTGGCGCGATAGTGGCAATGCAGAAAGGCTCGATGGGGAAAATGGATTGTTATTGACGCCGAGCATCGACCATCTTTTTGATCGGGGATTTATTTCTTTTGAGGACGGCGGACGACTCCTGGTTTCGCCGGTCGCACACGCTCCGTCACTGACAAAGATGGGTGTCTCGGTAGATGAAAAGGTCGATGTCGGGCCATTCACCGAGGGTCAGCGAGGTTTCCTGGATTTCCACCGCGAGTACGTGTTTCTGGAACGCCGTAGGTCATAGCGACCACGTTGACCGTCGAATCAAATCCCTATCGGCAACTCATCAAAGATCCGCAGAATTCCTCTAATTATTAAATGAGTAACAGGCAGGCATGCGAGCAGAAAGTCAAAGCGGTACCGAGATTTGCGGTTTGGATGACTGGTGTGGTCCGCAATTATTATGTCCATCTCTTTTCGCGAATAGAATCTCGTAATTCATTGGGCTCGTGGCATAATCCGCGGCCGTTATGACTCACTCTACGATAATCTACGGACTTCTTTTGGATGCGCTGACCTTCGTCTGGTTGCTCGTGCGACCGAGCAGGACCGTCGCGGCAGAAAATCTGTTTCTTCGTCGGCAACTTGCCTTGTACCAGGAACGTAACATGAAGGCGAGGCGGACGGATCCGGCCACACGTTTGGCGCTTGTGTGGCTGTCCCGATGCTTCGATTGGAGGCCAGCGCTTGTGATTGTGCAGCCGAAAACGTTGATTCGGTGGCATAGGCAAGGTTTCCGCCTATTTTGGCGATGGAAGTTCCGACCTGGTCGTCCCCGGATACCGATCGAGCCACGACAGCTGATCCGTAAAAAGGCCATTGATAATGTAAGTTGGGCCGAGGAACGCATCGCCAATGAGCTATTACTGAAATTGGGATTTCGTGTATCTCCACGGACTGTTCGCAAATACATGTCGAAACAACCGCCCCACGGTGGTCCTCGTGGTGATCAACGTTGGCGTACCTTCATTCGCAACCAGGCTTCAGCTATCATCGCTTGTGACTTCTGCATCGCAGTCACGGCGACATTCCGGCTTTTCTACGTATTGGCGGTCATTGAACACGGTTCACGCCGCCTGTTGCATTGCAATGTCACCGAATATCCGACCGCAGAGTGGACATTACAGCAGCTCCGAGAGGCAATTCCCTGCGAACATTCATATCGTTTCCTAGTCCATGATCGCGACAATATCTTCTCAACGGAAC
>CAMYOI010000149.1 GCA_947259955.1 uncultured Gammaproteobacteria bacterium | reverse complement strand
CGCAACGACGGAGAACCGGAAGAGGTCGCCAGGGCTTGTTCTGATCACTATCTGCCCAGGGTTTCCGGAGACAGCCTGCCCTGTACGCCGGTTGCGACGGTGCTGGCTCTTGTCGATCGTATCGACTCGCTGATCGGAATATTCGGAGCGGGCGAGGAACCAACCGGCGACAAGGACCCCTTCGCTCTGCGCAGGGCGGCGCTTGGCGTGCTTCGGTTGTTGATCGAGAGAAAATTGGATATCGGGTTGCGGGCGCTGCTCGACGAAGCCGCCGCTGCTTATCGAACGAGTGGAGCAATCGAGGATTACGATTCACGAACCGTCGACAGGGTTCTGGAGTTCATTAACGATAGGCTGCGGTCTTACTATCTGGATCAGGGCTTTGGCGCCGATGAAATCGCGTCCGTGGCTGCCGGCAATCCGCCTAAGCCGCTCGATTTCGATCTCCGGCTGAGGGCCGTGGCCAAGTTCCGCATGCTGGAGAGCGCCTCAAACCTCGCGGCCGCCAACAAAAGGATCGGTAATATCCTGCGCAAGGCGGAAGATCAGGTGCCCGATGATTTTGACTTGCAATATCCTGCGCAAGGCGGAAGATCAGGTGCCCGATGATTTTGACTTGCGGCTGGTCGTGGACGACGCTGAAAAAAACCTCGCGAACCGTTTGTTGGAGCTCGACAAGGATATTCATGGCGATTTCGAGGCATTTCGCTATGAAGCCGGTCTGGAACAATTGGCGTCCCTGCGTGAACCCGTGGATCGATTCTTCGACGAGGTCATGGTGATGGTGGACGAAGAGGCCCTGCGTAAAAATCGGCTGGCACTGCTGCGACGATTGCACCAGATGTTCTTGAAGGTTGCAGATATTTCCCTCTTGCAGGAATCCCCGGGAAGGTGACAATGAGCAGCGAAACATGAGTGCGGGAGACGCCATGGCTCCGGATTCGTTCGAGTCCATGCTCAACGCGGTGCAGGCGTTCCATGACAAGCACCGTTTCAGCGAGGAAGGGCGCGAGGATCTGGCGTACCGGGTGGCACTGATGGCCGAGGAGCTTGGAGAAATTTCGGCGTGCATCACCAAAGGTCGCGGCAGGGAAAGCCTGTCGGAGGAATGCGCGGATTTGCTGATTTTGCTGATCGGCACCGCAATCTCGGCAGACCTCGACCTGTGCACGGCTTTCTGGCAAAAAATCGAAGTGCTGGAAAACCGGGAAAGCCGGGTCGTCGACGGGCGAGTACGGGTATCACAATTCGATGATGAGGTGCGCTAGTGCGCCTTGTGCTCCTGGATCGTGATGGTGTAATCAACGAGGACTCGGACCAGTACATCAAGTCACCCGAGGAATGGTTCCCGATACCCGGCAGCCTGGAGGCTATTGCGAGGCTGTGCCGTGCGGAATACCGCGTTGTCATCGTCACCAACCAGTCCGCGATTGGGCGGGGGCTGTTGACGCTGGACACCTTGAACAGAATACATACCCGTATGCTGGAGCACATCCAGCGCAAAGGAGGGGCTATTGACGCCGTGATGGTCTGTCCGCACGTCCCGGATGACGAGTGCGACTGTCGGAAACCGAAACCCGGTATGCTGCTGGACGTCGCACAGCGGCTGAATATCAATCTGCATGAAGTTCCGATGATCGGTGATTCGATACGTGACCTGGAAGCCGCCTGCGCGGCGAAGGCGTCCCCGGTGCTGGTGAGAACCGGCAAGGGTCAAAGCAGCGTCCTGAAGTTGCCGTACTCTGATCTGCTCAGGGACACCCCGGTATACGATGATCTGGCCACGTTCACCAACGAGTTCCTTCGCAACAACCAAAATCAGGCCTGACCAAGCCCCGTCGATGATTTATCTCAGATCATTGTTGTTCCTGATCGGGCAGATCACCACAGTTATTCTGTTCGCTCCGGTCGCTATTGCGGCTTACCCTCTGAAGCCGATGACACGGTCCAGGATCATTGGTTACTGGGCAATCTTCATCATGTGGTGGTTGAAGGTAACCTGCGGGTTGAGCCACGAGGTCAAGGGATCGGAAAACATCCCCAAATCACCCTGCGTCATCCTGTCCAAACATCAATCGGCATGGGAGACCATCGCATTCCAGACTATTTTCCCCCCCCAGGCGTGGGTGCTGAAACGGGAACTGCTGTGGATCCCCGTTTTCGGCTGGGGACTAGCGATGACCCAACCCATCGCCATCAATCGCCGCGACGGACGGCACGCTCTGCAAGGTATTGCAGAGCAGGGAATCGACCGCCTCGAAAACGGGAGGTTCGTGGTCGTGTTTCCCGAGGGAACGCGTGTAGCACCCGGACAGAGGGGCCGCTACAACCCGGGAGGCGCCATGCTGGCGGTGAAGGCGAAGGTGGGAGTGCTGCCGGTGGCCCACAATTCCGGCGAGTTCTGGCCGCGCCACGGGTTCCTGAAAAAGCCCGGAGTTATCCAGGTCGTTGTTGGCCCGATGATCCGTATCGAAGGCAAGCGCGCAAAACAGGTCAGCCGGGAGGCGGAGCAATGGATCGAGGCCGCAATGGATGACATTGCCGGCCAGGTTCCTACTGGCTGATTTCGCTGCACATGGATTCGACGGGGAAGTACAGCAGGGCGCTGTTTGCCGCTTCGAAGGTGCCTTCCCCCGTTCCTGGGTCGATACCATGGCGCACATCAACCGATATTCGTTCTGATTCGGCCTCCGGGGACTGGCCGAGCCGGCTGTCGTACTTGCCCGTATCCAGATCGAGTCCGTAACCCGGCTTGATTCTAAATGGGCCGATCCGCCTCGGGCCATAACCATCCTCCACCCGGCTCAGAATGACCGCCAGCTCGATCACCAGATGCGACTCGCCATCGGCGAGTGGATCGCTCCATCTGAACAACAATTTACCGCTGAGATTTTCATTGGTTCGGAAAACCGCGATGCCCATGTCCGCCGATTCCTCGTACAGCAGGAACCGTCCTTTTTGCAGGGATTCATACTCCGATTTGGAAAGCCGCTGGTTCATCGTGGAAACGAAGCGATCCGGTTCCATCAAAAATTGCTTGTTCATCAGATGCTCGAACTCGTCATAGATCACCGAGCAGTTGAAGTATCCGGGCAACGCAGGAACAGGTATCAAGCAAATGACAAGAGTAAGCAGTCCGCGCAGCAAAACGTTCCTCGAAACGGGGTTCAGCCAGTCCATGTGCTTATGTGCATTAAGCCGCGCATTATCCGCCACCGGCACCGACGGTTACAATAGCCCGCTGAGTTCGACGTAGTCATTGACGGACAGCTGCTCCGCGCGCAGGGTTGAGTCGATGCCCGTTTCGGCAATCCGTTGCTCGCTGATCAAGGTCATCAATGCGTTACGTAGGGTCTTGCGGCGCTGTGAAAAGGCGGCACGAACGACGCGTTCGAATGCGCCGTAATCGTCAACGGGATAGGGTGAGGTTTCGTAAGGTGTCAGGCGAACGACCGCGGACTCTACCTTCGGCGGCGGTGAAAACGCACCGCTTCCGATGCGCTGGATGAGTTCCACCCGGCAGCACTGCTGGATCATGACCGATAGGCGGCCGTAACGCTTTGTCCCGGGTACCGCGACGATCCTCTCGCCCACCTCTTTTTGCAGCATGAACCACATATCCCGAATGCAATTCCGGTATTGCAGCAGGTGAAACAGCAATGGAGTGGAAATGTTGTAAGGTAAATTACCGATCAGTCGAATGGCCTCACCGGGGCACAAGGCGCAAAAGTCCACTTTCAACGCATCCGCATGGTGCACGTGGACATGCTCATGAGCGGTGGTATCGATCTCCAGCCTTTGTGCCAGCCCTCGATCCAGTTCAACAGCGTGCAACTGTCCTACCTTTGGGATCAGGTCGAAGGTCAGGGCTCCAAGACCCGGCCCGATCTCGACCACGATATCGCTCGAGCGGGGATCGAACTCCCGGATGATGTTCTCGACCACATTTTTTTCATGCAGGAAATGTTGACCGAGTGACTTGCGCGCGACCGGAAAGCTCACGGCTTCTTATCCCGGCCCAAACGTGCTTGCTTATCCATACGGTTTTGCGCCAGGGAAATTGCCAGGTCCAACGCCGCCCGCGCGCTTCCCAAATCAATATCGGCTCGTCCGGCCAGCTCCAGCGCCGTGCCATGATCCACGGATGTGCGAATCACTGGGACACCCAGCGTCACGTTCACGGCGTCACTAAATCCCCGATATTTGAGTACAGGCAGGCCCTGGTCGTGATACATGGCAAGAATCACATCATACCGATCCGTGTCCCCGGGTAGAAATACCGTATCTGCCGGGTGTGGTCCCGATACCTGGATTCCCGATTTTCTGTACACCTCGATTGCAGGAGTGATTTCTTCGATTTCCTCCCTGCCCAGGTGTCCCTGCTCGCCGGCGTGGGGATTGAGGCCGCATACGGCAATACGAGGTCGGGTGATACCAAATTTATCACGCAGGTCATCGATGAGCACCCGGATCACCCTCTCGACTCTATCCCGGGTTATCAACACGCTGACCTCGCTCAGCGCCACGTGCGTCGTTACCAGGGCCACCCGGAGAGTGCCGCTCGCCAGCAGCATGACCGGTAGATCACCGCAGGTACGCTCACTAATGTACTCCGTATGGCCGGTGAATCCCGTTCCTGCCTCGTTGATGATCCCTTTGTGCACGGGGCCCGTGACCATGGCGTCGAACTCCCCCGCCATGCAGCCGTCTATCGCCCGGTCGAGACAGCGCAGCACGTGGGCAGCGTTTTGAGTGTCGGGTCTTCCGGGATTTGCCGGACGTCGAAGAGGCTCCGCAACCACCGCCAGCCTTTGAGTTTCCGCAATCTGCTGCCGCCATTCGTCGAGGGTAATGGGCAGTCCGAGCTGCGCGGCCCGGGTCTCCAGCAGCTCCGGGTCGCCAATGACGGCGAGCCTGCAGTGAATCGATGACTGCGCCAGCCTGATTGCGATGTCCGGACCAATCCCCGCGGGTTCACCCAGAGTCAAGACGATCCTCGGAAACTGGTGTTTCAACGCAGCAGCGACAGCAGGTTAAACGGTTTGCCGTTGAGACTTACGGAACCCTCTCTGATCGAGGCCTGAAACCGATAGCGGTCGCCTTCCCGCGTCAACAGATTCCCATCCAACCACGACTGAATCCTTGCCGGTACCGCTTGGTGCATCAACGCCTCTTCGTCTTGCGCGGACATCGGTTGCTCCTGGCCGCCAGGGTCCAGATCCGACAGTTCTTTCTTGACCGCCGCCAGTGCCGCGAGTTCCGCCACCGCAGCGGGTACTTCGAGCTGTATGTCCCCGTCGAGTGCGCCAATCAGCGCGAGCGGGTTAGAAGAATTACCGTCACCCGCCAATTTTACCCTGGCCGTAGCGGCCAACGGTCCGGAATCCGTCTGCAGTGTCAGCCCGGAATCCAGTCTTGCGTTGCGCTTCGACACCAGCGCAAGTACTTTGTTGAGCGGTATGGCTGAATCGACAACCAGATCGTTCAGATCGGTCAGCGTATCCAGATCCAGATCGTGCGCCGAAAGGTGCCAGGTCGCACCGGTAAGCTCGAGGGTCGGCAACAGGGCGGAAGCGAACTCGCCGGACACCTTGTATTCGACATTCTGGCCCTGTTCCGCCGCCGTCGAGGTGATAACCAGATTTTTGGACTCGAACAGGTGTTCCGAATCCGGGATACGCGCCCGCAGTGATTCGGTGACCAGAGTCGAGTTTCCCATGGCCAGCCCGGTTCTGCCCGGATAGGTCAGGAACGTGAGGGTGGACTTGCCGAGGCTGAAACTGTAATCGTGCTGCGACCAGTCGATTCCACCTAGGTCCATACTCCCTTGCCAAGACGCGTTGGAAGGTTCGAAATCAACGCTACCCTGGATTCGCTTCCATGCCATTGTCGCGGCGTCTTCCAGCTGGGCATCGGCGGCGGGAATCTCGATCCGGGTTTTGGTCGTGCTGTCTATATTCACGGTGGTAGACAAGGTGCCGACAGGCTGTTCCGTTTCCGAAGCACCCGCGCCCGGGATGCTGAGTTCCGAATGGATCAAAGCCTGAAGTGGCTGTAGCGCCAGGAGATACCTGACGGGATTGCTGATCGGGAACGGGCCGTGGTCGATGGTGTGCACCGCAAGCACGGTTAATTGATAATCGCGGACGGCAAACGTGGTCTCGGCTACGGAGCGCATCCAGCCGCGGCGAAATCGGCTGTCCACCACGCTGATCTTGTTGTTGGAATCCAGCAGCGTCATCTGCCGTTCAAAAATCCGTTCCGCCTCCACCCCAAACCAGTACGGCACCACCGCAACGACGGCAATCAGTCCCAGGAACAATACGGACAGCAGCAGCTTTTTCATATATGGGCTATCGGGCTAATCGATCTTGTTGTGGCTGCCGTCACAGAACGGTGAGTTGTTCGTTTGCTTGCATCCGCAAAGAGCTAACTTTTTGCGTCCCTCCAGATCCAGGCGAACCGGCGTGAAACCGGTTTCCCTGTGCGAACCGTCGCAAAACGGCTGGTTCGCGGATCGGCCACAGCGGCACCACCAGTAAGTGCCGGCATCCAGTTCGAGAACATACGGTGACTTTTGTGCTACTTCTGCTTCCGACATGCGTGCCTCTCTAGCTTGTTTGAAGAAATTTTCGTGATCTATTTGACCATCTTTCCGGGCCTATTTGCACCGGCAGCTGGCCTGCCTGGCACGCACATTGCGAAGGGACATGCCGGCGTCCGTTGCGAACAGTGCTTTTGACGAAATCTCGTTCACAGGTTCATGCTAATCGTAGGGTGCACGGCAGATTTCGTCGAACTGGCCCGGGATCTCAACGCTCCTATCGATATCCCCTATACTTTATACTGTATATGGGTGACAAAGGGTACGGGGGGTATCGATGCCATGAACATCACTGGTAAAGGCCGACCAGATGGCTTCGGTATCTGCGCGCCCCGCGTCTCGATCGTGAATTCGGTTCCCGGCAATGAGGAACCTTTCAGTGTGCAAGAATGTGAGCATATCACCGCATTGAATGGCGCGCTGTTCGCTGCTTACGGCCCCCCGGGCAGTGAGGACGAGCACAACGATGCATTGCGCCGCTACCTGCAAACGATGACCTTCCTTGGCCGGCGGTACAGGATGTTCGAAGTCGCCAATCATCGAGTCTTCAGGTCTGGAAATACGCTGATCGTGCCTTACGATGCGCACGGCAGGTTGTCGATATACGCGCTGCAAGGAGATTCGGAGCATCTCATCGTGCAGCTGCGGCTGCCTCAAGGAACGTTGATCACGGATGCCCTGGTTGCCGAACTCGCTGGACTGCAGGGAGAGGCCATTGACCTCGAGCGTGATATCTATCACCTGGAGATCGACGATATGCCCGCCATTCAGGTTGCCCGCCTGCGTGATCTGGCCGGTGTACTCAGGCGCCTGAACACCTGTGGCAGCCGCCACGAGGCAGTGTATCTGTTGCGTTTCATGGTGGCGCGTCTTTGCGGCGCGTCGTACCGCGGAATGCCGGGCGCGAAGAATCTCCGGCCCGAAATCAGGCTTGTCCGCGACGAGCTGGCAGAATTCATGAACGGCCCATTTGCGGCCCGCCTGCGATTGCCTACCCGCATACTTGTCCGCAGTATCTCGGGTTTGGTGTCGCGGCCCAAGGTGATCGACGAAGTCTGGCAGGATACGATCGATCTTGCCGAGGTGCACGTGCGCGGCAGTGCGATAACCAACGAAATCCGAAGAAGCACGCACCATGCGATGGGCAAACACACACTCGACCTGGCGCGCGCATACCGGCAATGGCTGCAGACAGGCGAAGCGGATTTTCCGGACGCGGCCAGGGAGGTTCCCGGCCCGGCTGATGAAGCTGCCCGGTCGTGCAGCGGGGCGTTGGAACTGGTGAAGCGTATCATCGTCAATCTCGAGCAACTCCTGGACAGTTCGCAAATTGCGCAGCGCGTTGTCGAGTGGCGCAACACGTACGCGGACGAACTGGTGCGCTGCGAATCGACAAAGACTCTGGAAGAGGAGCTCGAATCCCTGGTTGCCAATGGCATTCGGGCAGGTAACCGGTGGGTCTATCAGCATCGTCTACGCAGCTTTGCGAGCAAGCTGAGGGACGGTGCCTGGCCGGACGATGTGCGCGAGCCGTTTGAAACGAGCCTGAAGAATTTGCAGGAGGTCATGCCAGACGAAGCCGGTTTTCCTGCCGACGAGGTCGAACGCGACGCGCGCACGGCGGTAAATGTGTTCTGCCGAGGGATTCGCCATCACCACCAGGACGCCCTTTTTACCTCGCTTGACGAGCTGCTCGCACGTTATCGAGGTGGCGCACCGTTTGAGGCGTTCGAACGCAGCTGCACGCTGCGACGCGAACTCGAGTGCTTGGTCGGCAGCGGCGTCTTCACCAGCCAGCGCTATCTTTTATATCAGCTCGATTGTCTTTTGGAGGAGTTGGGGTTTCTCGCCTTGAGACACGTCGCTTCGGGCTACATGGAGCGGGGTGTGGCACTGGAAGAGTGTTTGCGCATCGTGCACCTGTGTGCCGGCAGCCTGGATCAGGATGGTCTGTTCTCGCGCGAACTGTGGGACCTGTCGGTGATGCTGGTCAATGCGGAGCGGGCGCCGTCCGAACTGCTCGACGTGCTCGCCCAGATTCAACGCAACTACCACCGTCTGGTGAAACGTGTCAGCGAAGCTTACGAGGTCATGGCCGGGCACCTGGGCTATGCCGACGACGAAATGCGTGCGGTGCTGGCCCTTTTCGGACTTGGCGCGGGAATATATCTCTGAATGCGGCCGTGATCTGTCCTGGTCGGGTCAAGGGAGTGCGGGCGAGGGACCGTGGGACTTCGTTCACCTGTCGCACACGCACGATATCGTGGGCCGGGTCGAAAACCGGGAATCCGTCAGCCTGCAGGCGCGCTACGGGGGCAAAGGCAGCGGGCTGATCTACATTGCCTATCTCGGCATTCCAACGCGAGACGGCTTCATTATCCCGACGGTGCTGCCGCGCCTGGGCCTGCACAACAGCGACCGGAGGCGCTTCGAGCGCGAAGTATTGCGGCATGTGCACCTACTCGAGGATGACATCGCTCGCAACGAGGGGACGCCCTTGCATCTCGGTGATGCCGATGCGCCGCTGCTGCTCGCCGTGCGCGGCGGTTCTGTGTTCTCGATGCCGGGTATGCTGGCGACGGTGGTTTTTATCGGGATGACCGACGCGGTCGCGGAGGCCTTGGCTCGCGATGACGAGTGGTATGCGTGGGATGCCTACCGGCGCTTCCTGGTGTCTTATGCTTCGGCGGTGTGGGAACTGGACCTCGAGGCACTGGGCCTGGTCGAACAAGCCAAACGTCGCAACAATGCGGCGCTCAAGACCCAGCTTTCGGGAATGGCCATGCGCGAGGTGGTCGAATCTTCGAAGGGCGCGATTCGAGATGCGGGCTATGCGGATCAGCTGGAGGCGATTCTTGGCAACGTTGAACTTCAGTTGCATACCGCCCTGGGGGCCGTGCACACCTCCTGGAACCGGGAACGGGCGCGCCGCTACCGGGACATCAAGCATCTGAGCGAGGGATGGCACACGGCGGCGATTGTGCAGCAGATGGCATCAGGCAACCGGTCTAATAAAGAGGATTTACAGCCGGGAATGGACGAGATGCGCATGTCACTCACCGGTGTGATTCCCAAGACGCGCATGCAGGTCAGTGGATTTCGCGCCTTCACCGGAGATGTGAAATTCAGTGCCTGTGGCGATGATCTGGTGGGGGGGCTGACGGCGGCAAAATCCTTTGAGCCGGTGCAGCGTCTGCATTCCCTGGCGCCGATGCTCGAACGTAAACTGAACCACATCAGCGCTCGCCTGCGCCGCTTCTTCGGCTCCGATGCCGAGATCGAATTCACCGTTGACCGTGGCGTGCTCAGCGTGCTGCAGGCACGCAGCGCACAGGTGGAAATGCAGTACAGTCCCCGTACGTTCGACGACCCGGGCGTGCCAGGGGGACGCGGCATCGGCATCAGCGGCGGTGCTTACCGCGGTCTGGTCGCCTTCGACGAGGCGGATGTCAAGCGTCTCACAGAAACGATGCACGACCCCGGTCAGGACGTGGACGGGGTGTTGCTGGTTCTGGAAAATCCGGTTCCCGATGAAATTCCGTTGATCCTTTCAGTGGGCGGGCTGCTGGCGGCTCGAGGCGGCTCGACGTCGCACGCCGCAGTCGCCGTGCATGGCATCGAAGACAGACCCTACAGCGCGGTCCTGGGTGTGGCGGAACTGCGGGTGGCTCCGGCAGAGGCGATCCTGGTGGACGCCAACGGCGAGCCCGCCCACACCGTACACGCCGGCGACGTGCTCTCGATTCATGGCCGCACCGGTGAGGTCTTCGTGGGATCACGCCAAATCGTTGGCGTTAAACAGGATATGCAGGCTAGTCTTCGCCGTTCCCATCAGTCAGGTTGATATATAAACGGGACAGGAGACAGATCAGTTCCGCCTGTCGATTAGTCGAAGTTTTGCGATAGATGGATTTCAGGTGCGTACGCGCGGTATTGGGCGTGACGAACACTTTTTCGCAGTATTGGTTAATCGACATTCCATTTGTCAGAGCGTGTGCCAGCTTGCATTCCTTTTCAGTAAATCCATACAGGCTCTTGAACAGAAATGATGGAACAGCGGTGTTGAGAGAAGAGTCGTTGATGATCACGATCGCGGTCTGTTCCGTGCCGGACCCCGGGACATGCAGCGGTGTTGCCCATATTTGGATTGTCTTTTCATGTATGTCGTCGTGCATGCAGAACGCGGCGGGCGCGGAATGGCCGTTGATTTCGCCCAGGCTTTGATCAAGCAGGGCCGTCAGTTGATCGTTCCTCACGGTGGTTTTCAATTTACCACTGGCGTTCCTGAGGAGTCTGGCGTCGCTCAGGAACCTGTGCCCAACGCTGTTGCAGAGGATGATCCGACGATCCTGGTCGATGATCACGATACCGAAAGAAAACTGGTCCATCGCCGCTCGCAGCTGAGACTCCGATATATCCCCTTTGGCGAAATTGCCGGCGATGCTTTGATTGATGTCGCCGAATCTTGCCAACGCCGTCTCGATGCTGGGGATGAGCTGGGACGGGGTCAGGGGTTTTACCAGATAACCGATGGCGCCGGACCCGATCGCCCGGTCAATCCACTCTGGTTCACTGTGGCTGGACAGGATCAAGATCGGGCGATACCGATACAGAAGCAACTGCTCTGCCAATTCGGTGCCTCTCATATCGGGCAGGCCAATGTCGATAATGGCGAGATCCGGTGGTGAACTGGTGTACTGTTCAAGGGCGTCTCGGGCAGAGCCGCATTGCGTGACGATGTAGGACGACATCTGCAGGCCGTAACCCAGGGTGTCCAAAATGATTTGATCGTCGTCGACCAGAAGAATGCTGCGCGATGAGGATTGGCCCATGTCCTGTTGTATTTTTTTGTCCTTTGCCGAATTTAGTCTATATGACCCGGGCGATGATTGAAATCACCGGACCAACAAAAAAACCCGCACCCCTTTCGAGGTGCGGGTTTTCTGCTGCGCCGAAGCGCACCAGAGGGCACTAAGAATCCGCTTTACGCGGCTTTGACCGGTGCCTTCTTGGCGACAGTCTTGGCCACCTTATCGGCGGTTTTCATGTTCTTCTCGACCCAGGCCTTGTAGTCCTCGCCGGCTTCCTGAGCCAGCTCGACATTTGATTTCGCCAATTCAACGAATTTCTCGGCATACTCCTCGACCAGGCTCGCCTGTTTGGCGAGGTAGTCTTTTACTTCCTTGGTTTCCTGCACCATCTGGCCCTGCTTCATGCTGCCTTCGACCATCAGGTCGGCGGCTTTCATCTGCAGTGCCATGGTCTTTTCCATGAGTTTGCTGTTAATTTCTCCCAGTGATTTAGTCGCTTCCATCGCATTGGCGCTGAATTCATTTAGCGATTTGAAGTAGTCGTTCTGCATTTTCCGGTATACCTCTCGATAATAAAGTTGACAAAATAGTTTATTGTGCAGTGCAGCAATTTGTGCAGTGCAGCATAATTCCTTGCTTTTCCGTTGTCAAGCCTCGTTTTCGAATATTCCGCTAAGATTCTGACGGGCTAGCCCGCATTAGGCGATTCCATCAAGGACATCAATAAACCGTCAGTCTGAATTCCACGGCTTCGGGCCGGTATACGGCGGGGTAGATCGTAGCTATTCCGGTTTGTCTTCTTTTTTTTCGGATTTTTCGGGCATGGCCGAGGCCTCGAAAAAACTGTCCTGGACATCCTGCCATATCTCGAGATTCTTTTGGGTCAACTCGGTCATCAGCGACGTCATTGGATTCTCGTGCAGTACGCCCCGCATCTGGTCCTGCAGTGCTCGCTGCTGCTCATCGAACAGGCTCAGGCTTTTTTCGAGATACTGGGTAAGCGTATCCTGCACGGAATCCCCGTATAATCTGATGATCCGCATCAGAATATCGGCGGTGAACATGGGTTTTCCACCGCTTTCCTGTTCAGCGATGATCTGGAGCAGAATATTCCGTGTGAGATCAGCGCCGGAGTTGGCGTCTATGACCTGGAAATCCTCTTCCTCTAATACCAGCTGTTGCAGATCCACCAGCGTGATATAACGGCTTTGTTCCGTATCGTACAAGCGCCGGTTAGGGTATTTCTTGATAATTCTCATACGCCCGTTCTCAAGGTGGTCATCCTGAACCATCCCCAAAAAATGTAGTATTAACATCATCATAACGTGTTTTGTTGCGATGCACAATTATGTTTGCTACAGTCCGGCGCCACACCCGGACCCCTTTAGTCACTACGCGCGATGAGTAATTGGAGCGACCAGTGGTTTGAATCCTGGCGGGACCTGCTGTCACACCAGCCCTGGCAAAGTACCCTCGAGGATTGGTGGCGGCAGTTTTCCAGGCAGGGTGATTCGTCGTCGCTCCCGGTTTTCGAGAAAATCGCCGCGCAGAGTCATTCTTTTTTCCAGTTGGGGGAGGAACTGGCAAAACTCGATCCGGGCAACAGCACCGGCACGGAATGGCAGGCCAATCTGGACCGGATGTTCAATGAATTGAAGCAGGCTTTGGACGCGCCGTCCTCGAATCAGGCCCGGAACCTTTTCTGGCAGATGCCGCTGGCCAATTGGCAAAGCATGGTTTCCTCGATGCCCGGATTTTCCAGCGACCAGCTTGCGGCGGTTGGCGGACAACCGGCATTCGATCCACAGGCCAAGTGGGAACAGCGCTTGTCTACCCCCGGGCTGGGCTATACGCGCGAATCCCAGGCGGGCATACAGAAGCTAAACCGGCTGATGCTCGACTACCTGAAGACCCAGCAGCGCTATAACAATTTTTTTGTCGAAATGAGCAAGGAGTCGCTCGATTCGATGCGCGAGCGTTTGACGGCGCGAGTTGAAGACGGAGCGGAGCCGCTCAAAACGGTCCGGGAATTCTACGATCTGTGGGTGGACTGCAGCGAGGCGGTGTATCAGGCCCGCACCATGACCGATGAGTACGCCAGACTGCATGGAGATAGGGTCAACGCGCTGATGGCGTTGAAACAGCAAGCTGCAATGATGATGGATGATTGGGTCGACATGATGAACATGCCGACGCGGCGGGAAATGGATACCATAAATCTTCGATCCCAGGCCGCGAGGCGTACCTCCAAAGAGCTCGAACAGCGGGTTGAGATGCTGAAACGCCGGGAAGCGGACCTGACACGCCAGGTAACCGAACTCTGCGGCAGGATCGAAAGATTGTCCTCCGGAAGATCGCAAACCGCCGTGAAGAAAGCGCCTGGTCGCAAGAAAACTTCGCCAAAGAAAGCAATCCGAAAGCAGGGCGCCGGTGAAACGGGAAAAAACCCCCCGGTGAACAAAATAAAGCTGCGAGGAGAGAAACGTTGACCCACAACACGCCTCAATCGACCATGGATAGCTTAGGGTGACCCGGATCCCGTTTCAACTGCATCCGGAACAGGTCTCCAGGGAGATGGCCGATTTTGCGCGGAAGCTTGGTGCGGGCCTGAGCAGACTCAGCGGGCTAGGGGATTTGGAAACGGGTGTGACCGAACGCGATGCCGTATATGGCGAAGACAAACTCGTTCTTTACAGATACAAAGCCGCGGAGCAGTTGGATAATCTCCCACGGGTGCCGTTGCTGATCGTATACGCACTGGTCAACAGGCCCTACATGACCGATCTTCAGGAGAATCGGTCGATGATACGAGGGTTGCTCGATGCCGGAATGGATGTATATCTCATCGATTGGGGTTACCCGGACCGGGCGGACAGGTTCCTCACCCTGGACGACTATATCAACGGCTATATCGACCGCTGTGTGGACGCTATCCGAAAATCGCTCGGGCGAGAGAAAATCAATCTGCTGGGTATTTGTCAGGGGGGCACCTTCAGCCTTTGTTACACAGCGACGCACCAGGAGAAGATAAAAAACCTGGTTACGATGGTAACCCCCGTGGATTTCAGGACAGCGGACAACATGTTGACCAAGAGCGTTGAACACGTGGATATCGATCTCCTGGTGGATACTCTGGGTAACGTACCGGGCGAATTGCTCAACTGGACCTTTCTGAACCTGAAGCCGTTTCAACTCATGGGCCAGAAGTATGTAGACATGGTGGACATAATCAAGGATGAAAAAAGCGCAAGGAACTTCATGCAGATGGAGAAATGGATCTTCGACAGTCCGGACCAGGCCGGAGAGGCGTTCCGCCAGTTCGTCAGAGAATTCTTCCACAAGAACGGTCTGATAGCGGGCGGGTTGAGGATCGGGGACAGATCCATCGAACTTGGGCAAATCGATATCCCCTTGTTGAATGTCTACGCCACACAGGATCACCTAGTTCCTCCAGACTCATCCCGGGCACTTAAGGACCTCGTCGGATCAGCGGATTATCAGGAGCTTACCTTCGACGGCGGTCACATCGGTATCTACGTCAGTGGAAAATCACAGAAGACGATACCCCCCGCCATTGGCGGGTGGCTGTCAGAAAGAGACTAGCCCGTATATTGCACCAGACCGGCGCTCAGGCAAACCTGTCCTGCGTCATCGCTCGGGATACTGGTGCAATAGGCGGGCTAAACCATCTGTCGACCGGCCCGTCGAAGTCGCACCAGTTCAATGGCCTGAGTCTGTATACACACGGCGTCATCTCCACCACGCGGTGATATTGCGGCACTGCAACATTTCTCTCTCTCGCGTATAATACACAACTCTAATACGCGCTCCGGCACCGCATAAAGCGGCGTATTCGGGCGCTGCATCGCAAGGAGGATGATCTGGTGACATTGGCAAAAAATGTAAATAACGACTGGCGGGATCTCGCCACCAAAGAACTCAGGGGCAGATCCGTCGACGAACTGACCTGGGAGACGCCGGAAGGCATCGCAGTGAAACCGCTTTATACGGCCGATGACCTCGCGGAACTGGAATACATCGACAGTTTGCCCGGATTCCCGCCTTATATCAGAGGCCCTCGCGCGACCATGTATTCGGGGCGCCCCTGGACGGTTCGCCAGTATGCCGGTTTCTCGACCGCCGAGGAGTCCAACGCTTTCTATCGTAGAAATCTTGCCGCGGGCCAGTCGGGATTGTCCGTTGCGTTCGATCTGGCCACCCACCGCGGATACGACTCGGACCACCCCCGTGTAGTGGGTGACGTAGGCAAGGCCGGGGTCGCAATCGATACCATTGAAGACATGAAGATGCTGTTCGACGGAATTCCGCTCGATCGTATGTCCGTGTCGATGACGATGAACGGCGCAGCGCTTCCGATAATGGCTATGTATATCGTCGCAGCCGAAGAGCAGGGTGTGCCGCCGGAGAAGCTGGCGGGCACCATACAGAACGATATCCTCAAGGAATTCATGGTGCGCAACACTTATATCTATCCACCGGAGCCGTCGATGCGCATCGTGGCGGATATCATCGCCTATTCCTCGCAGCACATGCCCAAGTTCAATTCGATATCCATATCGGGTTACCACATGCAGGAAGCCGGTGCGACCTGCGTGCAGGAACTTGCTTTTACCATTGCCGACGGGATCGAGTATGTACGCGCGGCGCTTGCCGGCGGCCTGGACGTGGATCGGTTCGCCCCTCGCCTGAGTTTTTTCTTCGCCATCGGCATGAACTTTTTCATGGAAATCGCGAAATTGCGTGCGGCGAGGATGTTGTGGTCTACGCTGATGCAGGAACTGTTCGAACCGACCGACAAGCGCTCCCTGATGCTGAGGACGCATTGCCAGACGTCGGGCGTGAGCCTGACAAGCCTGGATCCGTACAACAACATCGTAAGGACGACCATAGAGGCACTGGCGGCGGCCCTGGGAGGTACGCAGTCCCTGCACACAAACTCCTTCGATGAAGCGCTTTCCCTACCTTCCGAGTTTTCGGCACGCATTGCGAGAAACACCCAGCTGATACTGCAGGAGGAAACAGGCGTTACCCGGGTAGTCGATCCCCTGGCGGGGTCCTTCTACATCGAGCACCTGACCGCATCGCTGGCGTCGGAAGCGCGCAAGCTCATCGATGAGGTCGAGGAATTGGGCGGCATGACGCGTGCGGTCGAATCGGGGATGCCCAAACTCCGCATCGAGCAGTCCGCCGCGCTGCGCCAGGCGCGGGTGGACCGGGGCGAGGAAGTCGTGGTCGGCGTCAACAGGTATCAGCTGGAGGACGAACCCGAGGTGGAGGTTCGTGACATCGACAATACGGCGGTTCGGGAGGCTCAGATCAGGAGACTGCACGCGGTGCGCCAAGGGCGGGATGAGCAGCGATGCCAGGCCACCCTGGATGCCCTAAAGCGGGGCACGGAAAACCAGGACAATCTGCTTACCCTCGCCGTCGACGCTGCGCGGCAGCGCGCCAGTGTCGGTGAGATCTCGGACGCTCTAGAATCGGTCTGGGGGCGCCATCGGGCCGTGTCACGATCGATAAGCGGGGTTTACAGCTCAGCCTACAAGAACGACGAAGAATTCATGAAGATCATCGAGGCCGTTGAGGCATTTTCGAAAACAGAGGGTCGTCGGCCCAGGATGCTGGTGGTGAAGCTGGGCCAGGATGGACACGACCGGGGAGCAAAAGTCATAGCAACGGCCTTCGCCGACCTCGGATTCGACGTCGACATTGGTCCGTTGTTCCAATTGCCCGAAGAGGCGGTTCGCCAGGCAATAGAGAACGATGTGCACCTGATCGGTGTGTCCTCGCAAGCCGCCGGGCACAAAACCCTGGTGCCCCAGCTGCTGAGCGAACTGGAACGCCAGGATGCCGGAGATATCCTCGTGGTATGCGGGGGCATCATCCCGCCGCAGGACTATCAG
>CAMYOI010000148.1 GCA_947259955.1 uncultured Gammaproteobacteria bacterium | reverse complement strand
AAGGCCGGGTATTCGAGGATCATTTTCTGATTGCCGACGTGCGCATGAAAGCCGATTTTCCGGCGGAGCGCCGCTTCTGGTTCGATCCACCTTTCAACCCGGGCCAGACCTCGCTGCTGCACAAGCAGGCCGACGACGTCTGGCGAATCGATCTCCAGATCGGATCCTTCGATGTGGATCGTGAAGAAGTTCTCAAAGACGAGAACGTCGACCGCATGGTGCGCGCATTCCTCGGCCCGGACGTCGATTTCGAGTACGAGTGGGTCAGCCTGTATACCTTCCAGTGCCGGCGGATGAAGGAATTCGTGCACGGTCGCGTAATATTCGTCGGCGACGCCGCCCACCTGGTATCGCCTTTCGGCGCCCGCGGCGCCAACGGCGGCATCCAGGACGTCGACAACCTGGGCTGGAAGCTCGCCCTCGTCCTTGGGGGCAAAGCGCCACCCGCGCTGCTCGACACCTACAATAGCGAGCGTGTTCGCGGTGCCGATGAAAATATCCTGAACTCGAGCCGAAGCACAGATTTTCTTACTCCCAAGAACGAGGTCAGCCGAGCCTTCCGCGATGCCGCGCTCAAACTCGCCGAGCGCATGCCGTTCGCGCGCGCCTTCGTCAACAGCGGCCGTCTGTCTGTACCCTGCGTGCTCGACGACTCACCCCTGAATACGCCGGACAGCGAAAATTTCAGCAAGCGAATGCGGCCGGGGGCCCCCTGCATGGACGCGCCGGTGAGCATCGATGGTACGCAAGGGTGGTTTCTTCCGCTCCTCGGCGGAACCTTCAAAGTGGTGTTTTTCTCGGAATCGGGTGAACTTCCCGAAGGTTTCGAGAAACCGCTTGCCGCTGACGGCATCGGCATCGACCGGGTCGTGGTCAGCGAAAAACCGGAGGCCGGCGCTGTCCACGACCTGGCCGGCCTGCTGTCGAACAACTATGATGCTTCGCCGGGTACGGTCTACCTGGTGCGGCCCGATCAGCATGTCGCGGCACGCTGGCGCCGGTTCGATGCCGGCAAGGTGCGTGCCGCCGTGTCCCGCGCCATCTCGGCCGGGGCGCGGATTCCCGACAACGATTGAACGGTTCCGGTTCAAACGGAGCCGATTTAGGAGGCAAACCAATGAGCAAAGCCTTTGCATCCAAGGGTGATCTTGAACCCAAACGAGTTACTTTCAGCCAGCTCTCGGAGAGTGCGTGGGCCTACACCGCGGATGGCGACCCCAACACCGGGATAGTGATCGGCGAGGACTCGGTCATGGTGGTCGACGCCCAGGCGACGCCGGCGATGGCCCGGGATGTGATCAAAAGGGTACGCGGCGTCACCGACAAGCCGATAAAGTATGTGACCATGACGCATTACCACGCCGTGCGGGTGCTGGGCGCGTCGGCCTACGGCGCCGATCAGATCTTCGCCAGCCGGGATACCTACGATCTCATCGTGGAGCGAGGTGAACAGGACTACAAATCCGAATACGAACGCTTTCCACGGCTGTTCCAGGACGTCGAATCGATTCCGGGACTAACCTGGCCCAGCATCGTGTTCCAGGATCGGATGACGCTGTGGATGGGCAAAACCGAGGTGCGCCTCATGCAACTCGGCCGGGGCCACACCAAGGGCGACACGGTGGTATGGCTGCCTGCCGAGCGCGTCCTGTTCAGCGGGGACCTGGTCGAGTACGGCGCCACGCCCTACACCGGCGATGCCTATCTGAAGGATTGGCCGCAGACCCTGGACAACCTTGCCGCCCTGGAACCCTTGGCACTGGTGCCGGGCCGCGGTGACGCATTGGTCACGCCTGAAAGCATCCGCGACGGCGTCCAGGGTACCCGCGATTTCCTGTCGAAGATGTACGACTCGGTCCGCAAGGGCCGCGCCGCCGGCAAGGAATTGCAAAGCGTTTACCGGGAAACCTACGAGGCGCTGAAACCCGATTTCGGCCATTGGGTGATTTTCGATCATTGCCTTCCATTCAACGTCAGCCGTGCGTACGACGAGGCCGGCGGCATCGCGGATCCGCGCATCTGGACGGCGGAGCGTGACGCCGAATTGTGGCAATCTCTGGAGACCGAATGACATGGCCCCGGTTGACTTGGGTGATCCCCAGATCGCCACCAACCCCCGGCTGATCGACCCAGACGCATTCTACGCGAGGCTCATCGGCCTGCACGACGGTCTGAGTCAGGATCGGAGCAACCGCCTCAACGCCGCCATCATCCTGATGATGGCCAACCAGATAGGCGATGACGCCCTGCTGCGGGAGATCCTCGATGAGGCGGCGGCCGCGGCCGAGTGACAAAACGGCGGCGGATCGGATTCCAATCGGCGCTTGGCGCGCCTCATCCATAGAGCCAGGTCGGCAGCAGCAGCGATATCGCAGGGACCAGGGTGATGAGGAGCAGCCGGATGATGTCCGCTATCCAGAATGGCGTGACGCCCTTGAATATGGTTCCCGTACTGACGTCCTTGAGCACGCCGCTAATAACGAACACATTCAGCCCGACCGGCGGTGTGATCAAGCTGATCTCTGTGACGACAACCACGACGATGCCAAACCAGACCAGGTCAAATCCCAGGCTCTGCACGACCGGATAAAATATCGGTACGGTCAGCAGCAGCATCGACAGGCTCTCGAACACACAACCCAGAATGATGTAGATACCCAGGATCATGAAAACGACGGTGAGGGGACTGACCTCGAATCCGGTAATCATGGTCAGCAGTTCATCGGGCAATCCGGCGCGATTGACGAAATTGGAGAATATCAGTGCGCCGATCACGACCACGAAAAGCGACGAAGTCGTATGCGCGGTCTCGACAAGCACCTCGTAGATGATCCGCCAGCTCAGCGAACGCCGGGCCAGCGCAATCAGAAATGCGCCGAATGCGCCTATTCCCGCGGCTTCCGTAGGCGTAAATACGCCGCCGTAAATACCGCCCATCACCACCGCGAACAACACCAACGTCGTCCACACACCCTGCACGGCGGACAGGCGTTCCGGGGTGCTCAATTTTTTACCGCTCGGGCCCGCATCGGGATTTCGCCAGACCGTCCAGGCAACCGCGCCAAGGTACAGGATTATACCGAGCAGGCCCGGAAATAAGCCGGCCGCAAACAGTTCCCGGATGCTTTGCTCCGACATGATGCCGTAGATGACGAGAATCACGCTAGGCGGAATCAGGATGCCCAGGGTCCCACCCGCCGCGATGGAGGCCGACGCCAGGGCGTCACTGTAACCGTACCTGCGCATCGGTGGGAAGGAGACCTTGGCCATGGTTGCCGCAGTGGCGAGACTCGAGCCGCAAATCGCAGAAAAAGCGCCGCATGCAACCACCGTCGCCATCGAAAGACCCCCTCGAAGGTGCCCCAGAAACGCGTAGGACGCCTGGTAGAGTTCTTTGGATATCCCCGAACGGGTTATGAAATTGCCCATGAGGATGAACAACGGGATTACCGACAGGCCGTACTCCTGGGAGGTATCGATGACCCGCCTCGACGACATGGACAACGCGGCGTTCCAGTTCCAGTCGGACAGCATGGCGAACCCGAAAAAGCCGATGACGCCCATGGCGAAACCAATCGGCATGCGGATCAGGATCAGCGCCATAAGGCAGGCGAACCCGATGATGGAGACGGTCATGCTGCGGCTGGCCTACTCAGGCCTCGCGCGATACCCGATAGAGCCTGTACGTACGGTAGTTCCCGATGGTCATCAGCATCAATGCCGACAGCCAGCACATGACCGCGATGAAAACGATCACCCACCCGGTCGGTATATGTAGGTACTCGCTGATCTCACCGTATTTCATCGACCGAACCGCCAGCTTGTAGATGTTCTGCCCGAGGTAGATCAGCGCCGCGGCGCTGACGACATTGATCAACACGGTTCGCACGAGATCGACCGCGGGAGGGATGAACTTGTCCAGGATGTCCACGACGACGTGGTCGTTGCGCCAGCTGATAACCGGAAATCCGGCAAAAACAACAATTGCAAGAGACATCTCGGTCAGTTCCGTGGAGCCCGTCAGCGGGCTGTTGAAGAAATACCTGCCGAACACGTCAACGCAGGTGATGATCATAAGCAGCGTGAGGGTAACGGCGGCCAGCATATTAAGAAAAGAAGCCAGCCCAGCGACTGGCTTCTTTTCCGTCAACCTTGCCGCGTCACCGTGATGCATGACCCAAGATCCTACAGCGACTGCGCAACTTCTCGAATTTCCTTGAGAGCCGCTTCGGTGTCGACATTGCGATCCTTCACGGACTCAAGCCATTCCTGGTCCATATCGGCGGTCATGGCGTTGAACTCATCGATCACCGACGGGGGCGCTTCCATGATGGTATTGCCGAATGCTTTGGCATCCGCCTCTCCGACGGCGACGTCTTCGTCCCAGAATCTACCCGCCATGCCGGATAGCTTCTCGCCGGACACCGACAGTATGGCCTCTCGATCCTTCGCATCCAGGGAGTCCATGAATGCAGGATTCAGGAAAATCCCGAAGCTGCCCAGATACATGCCGGTGGGAAACTTCATGGTAAAGGGCACAACCTCTTTAAGACGCAGGGTGCGCTTCTCGCCCATGGGCATGAACACCCCGTCGGCCACGCCCTGGGACAGGATCTCGTACACCTTGGAACCGGGTGCAGCGACACCCTTGATGCCCATGCGATTGCCGATGGCGGTCTGGATTCCACCCCCGATGCGGATCTTCTTGCCTTCCATCTCGCTGAGGCTGTTGATCGGATCGCGCAAATGGATATGCCCCGGCCCGTGGGTGAACAATCCCGCAAGCATCACGCCGTCATGTTCACCGGCCTGGGCCAGATATTTTTCATTGATCCGCCAGTGGGCGATGGAAGCCGCCTCCGCGCCCGCGCCCAGGTTCGGCAGCTCGACGATCTGGGTCAGTTTGAAGCGCCCGGGGAAGTAGCCATGAAACGTCCACGCGGCATCGAACACCCCGTCCTGGACCTGATCCAGCATACTTTTCGGGTGTCCGCCCGGATATTCGATCTTCATGGTCACCCGGCCTTCGGTCGCATCCTCGATCCACTTGGCCCACGTGGGCAGCACATCCTTGTTCATGGTGTGTGCAGGAGGCAGCCACGAGCCGACCCGCATTACTGTTTCAGCGAGAGCCTCCCCCGTCATTCCGGCAATGAGGCCGGCGCACAGAATGGTCCGATATATAATTTTCATAGCAACTCCAATTTGGTTGGTTTCTCAGGAATAACCGATCTCACCATCGTCGATCCGGCCAGACAGGTCAACACTTGGCTGAATGCTTGAACGTTCATGGTGAGCTTTCAGTAAGAATGTATATGGATATTTGTAATTGCATTATCGCCGTGTCGCTTTGTTCGCATTGGCCACCATGGTCAACAAATCATACTGTGCTACGACTTTATCGTGCTGATTCGTGACGGTGGTATCCCAGCGGACCTCGCCGTAATTTTCATTTTCCCGCCGCGTTTTCTGTTTGCACGTGAGGGTGACTTTCAACGTGTCACCGAAATACACCGGCTGCATGAATCTCAGATTGTCGAGACCATAGTTGGCAAGCACCGGTCCCGGGTCCGGATCGACGAACAGCCCCGCGGCGGCGGACACGATGAAGTAGCCGTGCGCCACACGGCCGTCGAAAAACGGATTGGCCCTGGCGGCCTCCTCGTCCATGTGGGCATAGAACGTGTCTCCGGTGAAATGCGCGAAGTGCTCGACGTCCTCCAGCGTGACTTTACGCGTGTCCGTTGTCAACGCGTCTCCGACCTCGAGCTCCTCGAAGTGCTTGCGGAACGGATGGACAACGTCTTCGCGGCGTGCTGCCGCCGGCAGCCATTTGCCGGTTACCTTGGTTAGCGTGGTCGGGGAACCCTGCAGGGCCGTGCGCTGCATGTAGCGCAAAACGCTGCGCACGCCGCCCAATTCCTCTCCACCGCCCGCGCGGCCGGGTCCGCCATGGACCAGGCCGGGCAGCGGCGAGCCGTGCCCGGTGGATTCACCGGCGCAATCGCGATTGATAACCACCAGCCGGCCGTGATACGCCGACGCGCCGAACACCACATCACGGGCCACGTCGTCGTCACCGGTGAACAACGAGCCAACCAGACTCCCCTGCCCCTGCCTGGAGAGCGCGAGGGCTTCATCCAGCGAGTCATAGGGCATCACGGTGCTGACGGGCCCGAAGGCCTCGATATCGTGCACCAGGGTGTGCCGCAGCGGTTCATGACAATACAACAGCTGCGGTCCCAGAAAAGCCCCCAGCTCCGCATCGGCATCAACCGCGTCCACCCGGTCGGGATCACCGTAAACCTGCTCGCCGGCATGTCTTAACGCCGCGATGCGCTGCCTCACTTCGGTGCGCTGGTCGGCGCTGGCGAGCGCGCCCATGGTGACTGCGTCATTCGCCGGATCGCCGACGACAACGCGATCGAGCTGCTGCCGCAGGGCCCCGATGACGGCATCGGCGTACTGCCGTGGCACCAGGGCACGGCGAATCGCGGTGCACTTCTGGCCGGCCTTGACCGTCATTTCCCGCGCCACCTCCCTCACATACAGGTCGAACTCCGCACTCCCGGGACCGGCGTCCGGCCCGAGTATGGAGCAGTTCAGCGAATCCGCCTCCATGGTAAAGCGCACCGCATTGCTGAGGACCGCGGGGTGCTGCTTCAGTTTCAGTCCGGTGGTGGCGGAGCCGGTAAAGGTCACCACGTCCTGGCACGTAAGATAATCGAACAGATTGCCGACGCTGCCGCAAATCAGCTGCAGTGAACCTTCCGGAAAGATCTCCGATTCGATCATGCGTCGAAACATCAGCTCGGTAAGGTAGGCGGTCTGGCTGGCCGGTTTGATAATGGCGGGCATGCCGGCCAGCAGGGTTGGCGCCAGCTTTTCGAGCATGCCCCAGCACGGGAAGTTGAACGCGTTGATGTGCACCGCCGCGCCTTCGAGCGGGACGCAGATGTGCTGACCGACGAAGCTGCCCTGCCTCGAAAGAGGTTCCGGGTCTCCATCGATATAGAACGGCTCGTTCGGCAGCTCGCGTCTGCCCTTTCCGGAGTAGGTAAAAAAGGTACCGATGCCGCCCTCGATGTCGATCCAGGAGTCGGTGCGGGTGGCGCCTGTCGCGGCGGACAACGCGTAGAATTCCTCCTTGCGTTCCATCAGATACTTTGCCAATTCCTTCAGTGCGATCGCACGCTGGTGAAAAGTCATTGCGCGCAGCGCGGGTCCGCCTTTACGCCGGGCGTAATCCAGCATTTCGGCAAAATCCAACCCCTGGCTGGATATCTCCGCGACGAAGCTACCGTTAATTGCATTAGTCAATATCGACGCCGGGCCGGCGCATTTTACCCATTGCCCCTGGTCGTAGCTTTCAAGTCTCATCGATTGATCGCCTGAGAAAAATTTCGCTCATGGTGAATCGCGGCGGGGGCGCCGCTCCTACAACGGAAAAACTGAAACACGGCATTATTATTGTAGGAGGCGCGCCTCGCGCCGATTTAGCCTGCAGTCGAATAGGTGCTCATGACTAAGCACCTTGCGGAACCACCAGATCGAGTTCGTCCAGCACGGCGACTACGACGGTCTTCCAGCGGGACAGCAGTTCTTCGTTGCTGTGTTCACGCAAACCATATTTTTTGCAGGCATCGAAGTGATCCGAGCCGGCACGTCCGAAGGTTGCGACGACGCGTGGGAACCAGTGGTCCACGGACGACTGCGCTTCGTCTGCGCCACCGCGGGCGAGGGCCTCGCACAATCCGGCCTGACCCAGACTGGCGTGGCGTGCCTCGGCGGCAACAATATCTGTCATTGCATCGGCCAGCGGCTGATAGGAACAGCGTGTCAGGTCATCCAGCTGGACGACCGACGCATGGCCCATCAGCGTATTCATCGTCACCGAATCGACCCATGCCGTGATCGGATAGTGAAAGACGTTGAGTCGCATGTCGCCGCCTGCCCGCTTCGTACCGAGATCGATGCCGCGCTCCAGACGCTTTTCCCAGGGATGGATGGTCACGTAGCGATCGGTACGGGCACCGAAAGTTTCCATGATCCTGAGCACCTGCTCGGCGTGTCCCAGTTTCTCCGCGACGATGCGCACCGCGATTTGTCGCTCTCTCAATCCGGGCGCCATATTGATACAGTCGGCAAAACCCGAAGCGCCCGCCATCTCGGAATCGACGAACACCGCCATCAGCCGCATCAGTTCGCCGCGGTAGCGAGGCGAGGCGTTTTCGGGTGCGTCGAGTTTGCCACCGGCGGCAAGATAGCCCAGCAGGCCGGCTTCGTTGTTCATTGCGGGACACCTCGCATAACTGGTCGAAGTATTACAGGTCGAAATCCACCACGACCTTGTCTGTTACCGGGTAGCTCTGACAGGTCAGGATATAGCCGCGGTCGACCTCGTAGTCTTCCAGCGCGAAATTGACGTCCATATCCACTTCCCCGTCCGTCAGCATGGCCCGACAGGTCGAACACACACCGGCCTTGCATGCGTAGGGCAGTTCCAGGCCCTCCTCGAGCCCCGCTTCAAGGACAGTTTGCTGATTTTTCTCGAGTTCGAAAGTTCGTGCCCGACCGTCGATCATCACCGTGACAGCTCAGCGCGCAGCCTTCGATGCGGCCGGTGC
>CAMYOI010000147.1 GCA_947259955.1 uncultured Gammaproteobacteria bacterium | reverse complement strand
GTTCGTTTCATACAACCGAAATGGTACTTCGATTTTTCTTTTTTTTTTACTTCCGGATATGGCCGAGTCCCGCCTAACACACTGCAACATAACTCTGCCCGCCCAAGCCTATTTGCTCTGGCCTCTATGGCCGGGACAGCCGCCAGTCGAGCTCAAGCAATATCAGTACCGGCAGGATAGACTGGACTTGACACATTCTTGCCGGCCACGAACCGATCACGCTACGCTCGCAAATTGCCCAAACCGGAAGTTCGATTCGAATAGGTTTTGCCATCTGTTCCTCCGTGAACAGTGACCCCCACTCACGATTGGTGACGATCCAACACCCGGTAACCGACAGCCTCAGAAACGTGGGCGATGGTTACATCACCCCCAGCCCGCCGGGTCGGCGATCTTGCGGGCTACCTTCAGAATGCGATGGTAGGCGCGGGTGGACAGTCCGCGCCTGTCCATGGCAGTGTACAGTAGCCGCTGTGCGTTCTGGTTCAAGACGCAGACTTCGCTCAACTATTCACCGTAGATCTGATGATTCGGGCATCCGGAGCACTGCAGCTACCTGTCACGCGCTCTGATAACCCGCCGGCGGACTTCGGACAGGCTTTTCACCCTTCGGCCTTCGTCTCTCAGGAACTCCTTCGGCACCGGCGGCACTTCGACGTGCATGTCGATGCGGTTGAGCAGCGGGCTTGAAACCCCGCAGACCCTGAAAACGGGCTGAATCCTGCTATCCTACAATTATGCGCCAATACCGCCCATACGCGCCCTCGGTGCTTTATACGTACCCTTTTGTTCTCCAGCCCATCGGGGATCGCGAAGGCGGCTAACTGGTATGGTTTCCAGACTTGGTGTGCTGCGTGGCTACAGCGGATTACGCCACCGAAGCGGTGACGAAGATTTATGCGAGCGACCGCCGTCGCGCACACGTCTGCGGTCCTGCCTGGAGCGCAGTGCTGGTGAAGGCCGCAATGCTGTGGGGCGCATGCAACTGCTGAGGCATGTACGTTCCGCTGGCACCGTTTTCATTGGGTGATCGTCATGGCGCTGCTGAGTGTGAGGACCTTGCAGGAGTGGGTGACCCAGTTCGAGCAGGATCACCTTCATCCTGTCAACAGGCGTTGCCATTTCTTCAGCATTCCACTGATCATAGCGTCGATTCTGATCGGCATTGCGGCGCTCGCAGTGCCGTTGCTGTGGTGGGCCGTCGGGGCCTTATTCGCGCTGGGATCGGCGATCCAGCTTCTGGGCCATTGGTATGAGGGGAGGCGGCGGAGTTTCACGCACGACCCGCGTTTTCTAATTGTAGGTCTCCGCTGGTGTTTCTGAAGCTCGCGCCATCGATGCTGCGGCTGAGTCCGATTGGTGGGCTCGCGCCGCCCGCCGTGGCCACTCGCGTATTCGATGCGCAGGTGGCATTGCTGTATCGGCTGGCGCCGGCGTCGCTGGTGTTCTCGGTGGTCGCCGCGACCCTTGTTTGCTGGTTGCTAAGCGACGTTGTCGACACGACAATGCTGTTCGGTTGGTGGTGTCTCGGGCTGCTGCTGAACACCCTGCGGTTAGTTCTGGTGCGCGCGTTTAGGCGTGTGCAGACAGCTGCTATAAACACCAAACGGTGGGCCTACCTGTTCATTGTCGGCACGGGTCTCAACGGAATACTGTGGGGGATCTGCGCTGTTGTGTTGCTGCCACGTGATCAGCCTGAGGTTGAGTTCGCGTTGCTCACGATTCTCGCCGTGATACCTGGCATTGCGTTCTCATCGATGGCCGCGATACGTGCCGCGTATCTGGCGTTTGTGATACCGTTCGTCGGCCCGCTCGCCGCCGTCATGCTGATCACAGGAGAGGGCAGTGAGCTCATTATAGGTGTGGCAGCCGTGGTCTTTCTGTGCGTGCTCTGGATCATCGCGAAACGCGGCGAGCAGGATGTCATCAGTACCTATGCGCAGCGATTTGCGAACGAGGATCTGATGATCGATCTGCAGGAGGCCCGTGCTCACGAGCAGCAAGTGTCGCAGGACCTTGCCGCGGAAGTGCGCGAGCGACGGCATATGGAAGATCAGTTGCGGGTGGCGAAGGACGCGGCCGAGCAGGCTAGCCAGGCCAAGTCGCTGTTTCTGGCCAGCATGAGCCACGAGATTCGCACACCATTGAATGGAGTAATCGGCATGACGGATTTGCTGCAGCGGACGCCACTGACCGCCAAACAGCAGCGCTACGCAGCGATAGCCCAACAATCGGGCAATGCCTTGCTGACGATTATCAACGATATTCTTGACTTCTCGAAGATCGAGGTCGGCAAGGTCGAACTGGAATGTATCCCGTTCGACCTCAGGCAGGTCGTGAACAACGTCCGCGACCTCTTCCTGGAAAGCGCGAAGAGCAAAGAGTTGGCATTCAGCTGCACAGTCGAGGCCAATGTACCGGCGTTGCTCTGCGGAGATCCGGCCCGCCTGCGACAGGTGCTGACTAATCTTGTCAGCAATGCCGTGAAATTCACCGCCGCCGGCGAAGTACGGCTGCGTGTGCAGCGGCGCGAATCAACAGGGTCGCATCTTTGTCCATTGCGGATCACGGTTCGGGACACGGGTGTTGGTATGGATGAACAGGCGCGGCGCGATTTGTTCACTCCCTTCTCGCAGGCCGATAGCAGCACGACCCGGCGCTTCGGCGGGACGGGACTCGGGCTGGCAATCACTCGGCAATTAGTGGAACTGATGGGGGGCAGCATCGATGTGGACAGTCGACTCGGTGAGGGCGCCTGCTTTCGTATCGATCTCGAGCTCGGCATCGAGGACCGCGCTAACGCGGCCGGCTCCCCGGACGTCACTGCGCCGGAGGACGTGCCGCGCGACGGTGTCGTGTTGGTGGTCGAGGACAACCCAGTGAACCTGTTCCTGGCCGAGGCGATGTTGCAGGAGCTCGGCTGCCGAGTGTTGACCGCGGAGAACGGCGAACAAACAACCCAGCGTTACCGCGAAGAGGAACGGAGACAGGGGGCCGCCGGCGTGCGGTTGCCGATTGTCGCGATAACGGCCAGTGCGATCCAGGGCGATCGCGAGCGCTGTCTCGAGGTTGGCATGGATGATTACCTGCCCAAACCGTTTGTAATGGCGGGGTTGCGCGATGTGTTGGTACGCTGGTTACCGAGCGAACGTGCATTGAGGCCAAGCCTCCGATCGCAGGTTGGCCCCTGAACTCGGCCGTCGACGTGCCGATAATGATTGATATCGGGACCTGCGGCGATTGTGGCGTATTCCGTAGTGGTGAACTGTTTTTTCGATCCCGTCGCTTCCTCAAGTCTGTACATTGCATCAGCTCCCGCTTATGGCCGGTGGACGGGCCTGCTTTACAACGTACTCTTTAAGAAATCAGATCTTCACCGTCATCTTTACTGGTTCAATCAATACCTTGCGAGCACTCCTTTGGCTCAATGATTCCCAGGTTCTTGATAACATGGAATTTACCGTTCCTCGCCTGGGCGATGTACATGTTCATTCGAACGTGATGTTGACCAGGTACCATTTCAGCTGGACCACCCGGTCCGGCGTCGATCTTTGCGTGGTCCAATGCGTCGATGACATCTTGCTGATTTAACGAACCCGCCTCTCTCACGGCAGCCTCCCAGAGCCTTATACCCCGATACAGGCCTGTACACGCACTGCCGGCAGTGAACTGGGCGTCACCCGGATAAAGCTCGTTGTACTGATTGAGCAGTTCCTTGTCCCTCATCATTATTCATCCGCGAGTGAAAACGGCAGGTTATGCTTTAGCGCTGACTCGTTGACACACTGCTCCGCGCGCTTTGAGATCAGCGCGCCGAAAAAGCACACTCTGGCACCATGCGCAGTCCCATCGTCTTTCTCGTGGCTCTCGGTGTCCACATTCTTAGAGCCCTCTTTCGTACCCGCGAGGCACTACTGATCGAACATCTGGCCCTGCGTCAGCAAGTGATCGCGCTGAAGAAGAAGCGCCCGCGGCCGCTGCTTGATGATATGGGCCGCGCCTTCTGGGTCGCACTGCGCACCGCATGGCCGGGCTGGTCAAAGCGTTTGTTCATCGTGAACCCAGACACGGTGGCAAAGTGGCATCGAGATTGGTTTCGTCGCTATTGGGCGAAGATCTCCCAGCACAAGCCAGGTCCTGGACGGCCTCGAGTTGACGCCGAGATTCGCCGCCTCATCCGCACCCTTGATGTCGTTTTTTCAATCTTTTGGCATACTTCGGGCCGAACTTGTTGCACCATAGACGAATGAATTCATAGCTTACGGTAATGCCATGTTCTGCCAATAAATCTTCGATGTCTCGGTGGCTGAGATTGAATCGATTATAGAGCCAAACAGCATACTGAATGATTTCAGGAGGAAACCGATACCGTTAGTATAGACTTGTAGCTTTATTCATTCAGCTATTGTTGCTCAGAGGCCCTTAATTTGACAGTGCCGCTGTTCCTTATGCCCTGGCCGTGGCTGGGGCAGGTTTTCACCAATGTGGATGACTACTTGATCCAAATCATGACGCTGACGAGTGGTGTGCGGGTAAAGTAGAAATGAATGGAAAGAGAAACCGGCCATGCAAATACCACTTCAAATTACATTTCGTGGAATTGAGGGCACCGAATCGATCGAAGCGAATATTCGTGAGAAGGCGGCCAAACTGGATCAGTTTGCCGAACATATCACCAGCTGCCGCGTCATTGTCGAATCACCGCACAAACATCACCACAAGGGCAGAATTTACACGACGAAAATTGACGTTACCCTGCCGGGTGGAGAGATAGCCGCCTCTCGCCATCCGGACGAACATCATGCCCATGAAGACGTGTATGTCGCCATACGAGATGCGTTTGATGCCGTGTATCGACAGATAGAGGACTACGTGAGGCGGCAGCGCCATGATGTGAAGTCCCATGCAGTGCCGCCACACGGAAAAATCAAGGAACTCTATCCACATGCGGACTATGGTGTCATCGAAACATCAGACGATCGTGAAGTCTATTTTCATCGAAACAGTGTGTTGAACGAGGGTTTCGACAAGCTGCAGCAGGGCACCAGAGTTCATTTCACGGAAGAGATGGGAGAAAAGGGACCACAGGCCAGCAGTGTACATATCGAAGGTAAGCACCATGCTGGTTGATTTCATTGATGTTATCCAGAAGAGGGGAAAAGCATGTCTGCTGGAGAATACTGTAATCGGGATGTAATCATCATCGAAAGATCCGAATCGATTCGGGTCGCTGTCGACCTGATGCGACAACATCACGTAGGTGACGTTGTCGTCGTCGAAAAGGAAAATGGTTCTGCAAAGCCGGTAGGCATCCTGACGGACAGGGACATCATTATCGAGATCCTGGCGGAAGATGTCGATCTCGGCTCAGTCGCTGTAGGCGACGTGATGAGTCACGAGCTGAACACCGTCGGCGAAGAGACCAAGCTCATGGATGCCATCAAGCAGATGCGCGCGAAAAGTGTGCGGCGCCTGCCGGTGGTAGACAAGGACGGCGCCCTGCTCGGCATATTGACAGCCGATGATGTCGTCGAACTGCTCTCCGAACAGTTGTCCGACCTGGCCGCGCTCATCACAAGGGAAGTCGACAAAGAAAAACGATCGCGTCCATGATGCACGTCAGCCTCGGCCGGCCGTGTGATCATCACGATCGCGCCGACTCGGCATCATGTCGGAGCGACACCGTGTCTCCGTACCCGGGAGTCGAGTCGGCCGTCCCGCAGTCCGCTGCCAGCCTGCCGGCAAGGGCGTCCATGGCATCGGGCTCGCCGTGCACCAGGTACACGGGGGTGGCGATTAGCGAAATCGCCGTAGCAGTCGAGCAGGCCACTCTGGTCCGCGTGGGCCGACAAGCCGCCGATGGTGTGGACTTTCTCGGTTACGTTGAACTCTTCGACTCACAGGCGGATTTTCCGCGCGCCTGAAAGCCCACGATCATCAAGCGCGACCTGTGCTCCAAAAACCTCATCTGCCCCTGCTAGACGGCTTCATCAAGTCTTGATCATTGTGGATAATCTCCGAGATGAAGTTCGAGATACGATACGCCGCGATTTCCGAAAATTTGGCGTTGGCAACAATAATTGTGTTGTTACGAGATTTCCTCCGGTACGTTTATCTGGGTTTACGCTCAGATGAGGTGCTTGTGGTCGAGAACCTATTTCTACGAAAACAGCTCGCTCTGTATCAAGAACGCCAAGTCAAACCACGCCGGATCTATGCGGCTTGAATGTGGTTAATTGCTAGCGGGTAACATTTCAGTATAACTAGCTGTTGATGGCCTTGAACGCATCCAATAGGACATGAAGATCGTGATGGCCCTCATAAACAGGAGAAACCTCCTTCTCCAGTTTGAGCAGTGTGTAAACAGCCACCTGTGCTGTCCTCACGGCATACTCTACTGTAAAAACACAATCCTTTGGGACTTCGACGAACTGGCCCAGGAATGCAAAGTTTGTTGATCCTTCCGGCACAACCAGGGGTCTGTCCCCCGGAATTCTGGGAAGAAATTGGCTGGTAATGTACGGCATTATGCAGGGAATACAATTCGCTTTACTCATAACTGGCTGCATCACGTCCATGATCCCGAGATGGAAGAAAAGCTCAGTCAGAATCTCTTCACCGGAACAGTCAGACATCTTCTTCTTGACGAAATTGCCTTCGTTGTCCGGCAACAGGCCATCACCCCAGAACACAAATACATCTTTCGGTTGATTGCTAAAATGTGGCTGATAGGCCAGAACTACCGACATGAGCCAGTTGGAATCGGTAATTGTCACCAAGCCACCCGTGCCTGCCGTGTTCCCCGTAAACGCTTCCATGTGATCAAAGAATACAGAGCCTTTCAACGTCGTGGTAAATGACATCCACTTTGATTGATCTACATGGTCAGAGAAGACGGCTGGCCTGCCAAAATCCACCTGTTTCCTGGCAATATTTTCCCACAATGCCCAGGCGCCCGATTGTGCTTTGGTATCAAGCATGGCTGGCGAGCTCATTGATCCAATAGTTGAGCTTTCCACCATCGAACCGAGTGTCACAAATACATAATCGTCTTTTGATATAGAGATTTTTTTCTGATGCCCATCGCAAACATAATGTATGGCAGTAGCTGCCTTAGCCGAGTCGTTGATATCAAATTCAATATCAGTAACTTGACTGCTTATCATAAACTGGACACCCTGTTCCTTTAACCATGTTTCAATGGGAAGAATAACTGAGTCATACTGGTTGTACACCGTTCGCATGATGCCCTGTAGCTTGTTAAAGCCGGGGAGCAGATGGATGAACCGGATAAAATAGCGTCTCATTTCAGCAAGACTGCTCCATCGCTGGAACGCAAAAGTAGTGCTCCACAATAACCAGAAAACGGAGTTAAAGAATTCGGGAGAAAACCAGTCTTCAATTCGCTTAGCGCCCAAAGCCTCTTCTGAATTGAACAGAAGTTTGAGCATGTCGTAATGGTCACGTTTGCTCAAACCATAAGACGACACATCTATTATTTTACCATTCTTGAGCAAGCGCGACTTTGAGGCCGATACGACTTTCCTGTTGAATTCGAATATCTCATCCGTCACAGATTGATTCGGATTATTCAACGTGGATATTGCTGACAGAAGATCCCATGTACAGACGAAATGCCCTTCGAGCATTCTGCCACCGCGTATAAGATAGCCATTTTCCGGCGAACCTGAGCCATCCAAAGCACCCCCCACTTTGCTTTCCTGCTCGAGGATGTGGATATTGACGCCCGATAAGCGACCTTCCCTAATGAGATAAACAGCACTGGCCAGCGACGCGATACCGCCTCCGACAAGATATGCCCTTGTTTTGCTGTGGTCGGAGGCTGGTCTGAAATCCTGGTTAGAGGGATTCATAATTGATATTACACGTCATTAGTGTTGATCGCTTGTCTTTGTTGCAGTTCATGGGCGGCAGTCAAAGCACACACACCAGCAAAAATCAATAGTACGACTTTCCATGCATATTTCTTGATATAGATTAACTCAAGAATGTACGCAGTTTGTCATATTAAAAAAAATCGAATTTAAGTCCATGATAAACACACTGTAAAAAGCAAGGAGGTCCATCATGTCTGTAGCCAAAATCGTTGAAATCAGCGCCGAATCCACAGAAAGCTTTGAGGATGCCATTCACCAAGGAATTAAGGCCGCTTCCACAACCGTACATAACATCAAAGGCGCCTGGGTTAAGGAACAACAGGTCATGGTGGATGACGGTAAGATCGTCAAATATCGAGTAGATTTGAAAATCACGTTTGTTCTAGATTGATAGTACAGGTACCAAGATATGATTTGATAATGTCATGCTAGGCGGAACCCAGTTGAGTTCAGCCTGTGGGTGTCGAGTTAACGATTATGCCGCGAGCGGGAGCTGGACAAAGCCAAATCAATTATTGCGAAGACGGCGGGACTAAGCCTTAGGGAATCGAACATAGTCCTCTCTTTGTTCGATTTTTACACGCGTAACGATCAATTGACCGAGCGCTGGCTGGGTGGCGGTGTTCAGACCTTCCTAAAGGAGGTGGCGGATTTCTTTAAACAGCAAGGCGAGATCGACCGATCCCTGGATGACTACAGTCCAAGCGTGGATCCGAGCTTTTACGAAAAAGTGGAGTAGTTCCTAATCCGTCGGAACCACTTATCGACTTTGGGGCGGCGTAATACCATGATTACGAGTCGTACCTAGGATGCGGCGGTGATTTGCGTCGAACACTGAGCCGAGTAGTGGGTCAATCGAGCATGCAAATCAGCTGTGCTCGCATTTATTAATAATGTGCTGTTCACACCGATGTAAGTGAGTGGTCGTGGTGCGTCCGCTCGTGGATAGGAAGGATAAGTTAAGCGCTATGCCGTTTGCCTGCAATGCACACACGGGCGGCCTGCTGACCAGGTTGACGGGGTCATGTCGGGTATAACTTTAGATATGCGGCCCGAGAAAACGAATTATCACGGGTGCGAGAGCGCCTCGGTCAGGGTTTCATCGCTGTTGGTCACGAGTGCGCCCTCGCGACGGCCCGGGCATCATCGCTTCCAAGCGTCGGCTTTGAATTCAAGATTGATCCGGTGAAGGCGGCAGGGGCGGCCCCTGGACTGGGTGCGGCGGCGGTTGGCTGGATTTGGCCCGTTGTTCGAGATGATCGAGAATCCTTCGGATGACGACCGGGCCTTCGATACATGCGATCACCTTGACAACGCCGCCGCACTGCTCTCAGGTTTCGATATCGATCTTGAAGACGCGTCTTCACCCAGAGCAGACGTTGAAGCATTCGTACCTTGAAAGCCCGATATGGGTTAACTGCTTTTTGATGCTCAGAGTTGCTCAATGGAGGCTTCGAGTATTGAGTACGCGTTTGATTGAATGCACGGAGTAGTTGAATTTGCGTTTTACAGCACCCTCGGGTACGTCCGCTATAGATGTGAACAGGCGTTGAACTGTTTTCACAGCGACCGGCAGCAACGGGTCGGGTACTGTCTGTTGTGAAACGCTCATATTCTCTGTCCTTGATCGTTATCGAAGGGCGGTTGTCCCCGACAAAGCGGACCGAGAAAACTAGGCTTGAACACGTGGGTCTCACAGCTCGGTGTCCGTCAGTAACCGGCCAACTGCGGCCACTCGGGGTAAGTAGCACGACTGGCTCCTCCATACTCATTTCGGCCCTTCGGAAACCAGCAACATATTCTTTTTTGACACTGCCAAGTGTCCGCTTTCCTCCTTGCAATATACGCCTCCATATCCCAGGATATGGTTGTGCTAATTCAGTGGGTTAGGAAGACCCAGCCCGAGATACACGACATTACAACAATAGGATTATTGGACACATATGGGGTTCATTAATAGTTATGTGTTCGTACAAGATTGAAGTATTGGAGGAGAAATGACTAAGGGAAAAGGGCGATGCCTTTGTGGTGCTGTAAAGTTTACTGCAAAGAACATAAATAATAACGTGGCCGCTTGTCATTGCGGCATGTGCAGGAGATGGGGTGGCGGGCCTCTGATGGCCGTTAGCTGTGGGACAGAAGTCGCATTTGAAGGAGAAGAGAATATTACTGTCTACAACTCCTCTGATTGGGCAGAGCGAGGGTTTTGCAAGAAGTGCGGTAGTCACTTATTTTACCGTCTCAAAGAAATCAATGAACATCAAATGCCAGCAGGTCTCTTTGATGATCAAGGGAGTTTCGATTTCGACTTACAAGTTTTTATTGATAGAAAACCTTCTTTTTATTGCTTTGCTAATAAAACAAACGAAATGACCGAAGCAGAGGTAATAGAAAAGTATGCGCCCGAGCAGAACACATAACGAGCGCATGCACACGGACCCAGCAAAGCTGGGCCGCTGATGCGGAGCGTTAGGCGCCAATAGTGAAAGACACATCACCAGTACCACCAATTCTCGCCCGCCAATTCGATCAAATGGAATGGGTTGACCCCGGACAGGTGTTGATCAATTTGCGCTGGCTGGAGCTGAATCTACCCGCCGGTCTTGACGATAAAGTTCGTAGATTTCGCACCAACAAACTCAAGGAACTCCGGGAAGCCAGAACTGCTGCACTTTTCGCGTATGGTATGGGGAAAGCTGTTCTCCAAACACCAACCGCAGTTGCGAAGGTCGAAGCGGCAGATTTCGATTTCATCATGCGGTGGCAGGCTGACGACAAAGAGTTTTTTTATCCAGTCCAACTTAAAGAATTGCCGCCTGAAGATTTGAACGCCGATGCAACCTTAGAGGATCTCTACGATAAGTTGGAGAAATATTCCGGCGCAGATAATTTGTCAGTGCTAATCCATCTAAATCGAGCCGTGCGTTTCGACTACCACCCGTGGGATCGACCGACGTGCCCGAATATTCTTGAACTGTGGTATTTGGCTTGCACCTCAGAAGATCAATCTAAATGGTTAGTATACGGTAGTGCGCTTAAACCGGATTCGCGCCCATATGATTTTGACTATCCGACAGGAGAGCCAAATGTCGCCTAACCAAGCGATGAACCCAATGCTCGACTGGTCCTTCGCTGCTCTGCCGCTCCGGCCAGTCACAATCAAGCTCGGGTTATCACGACGTTAAGCTTGTCCCGGGAAAGCGGACGTAAATATCGAGATTACCGATCAGCAGTTATTCGCCGTTTCAGCAATCTATAGTCAAACTGTGTATGTCCGTAATGGGCAATTTGCGGGCATCACCGGGATCGGCTCGCGACCGGCAGCTGTGGGTCGGGTCCAGCCTATTAGCCGATGCTCATATTCCTGTCTTCGACTGGCGGTTTTCCCCGACAAAGTGGACCAGTGAAAACTGACTTGTACAACTTGATATTACTGCGCCGCACAGGCGGCAACCGGCCAACAAGAGACGGTCGCCAAATTCAATTGACCGGCAGGTTTATACTCAAATCGGACATCAAGTATAAACCCATGAAATGCTGCTCCATAGGTCCAAACAATGTGCCAATGAACTTTCAGACAAGGAAGGGCCTTGCCGAATACTGACCTCGTAGTCGAACAACGTATCGAGGGTTGGATACTGTCCGCCCCCTCCCGATACTTTCACTACCCACTAGCAAGGTTCGCGAGGCGAGGGCTGTACTGAAAGCGACCC
>CAMYOI010000146.1:9712-13019 GCA_947259955.1 uncultured Gammaproteobacteria bacterium | reverse complement strand
TAGCGACGCTGGCGTGCATGCTGCAAATCTTCATCGACTCTATCCACTGTGTGTATTGTTCTACGGCGCGATTCAGGGTCCGTGGATCGCCGGTCGAGAACAATGAGAAATCGCGTCGACTTGGCGGAGCGATTCAAGCTGCGGAACAAAAGTTGCGATTTTTCGCGGGATTTCCTTAGAGGTATTTTTTGAAGGTCGATCCGGCAATACGAAGCATCAATGCGAACAGCATGGCGAACGGAAGCACGACTAGCCCGGGGTCAACTGAGAACGGTATCGACAGATACACGAGCCAGGTCATGAGGAACGCCGGTCCTAGAAATCTCGTCGCCCAATGGAAAATGTAGCCGCTTTCCCTGCCGCCCCCCCACTTCCGGATGTCTCGCTGTACCAGCCCATCGGTCAAACCCACAATACCGAATAGAACGAACACTGGCATGGCCAATGTAAGGACAGCCACTCGAATCGTGAACACCTGGGTGATATTCACCGTCGCAATTCCGAACTCCGCTACCTCGTAGAGCCCTTTTCGTACCGCGCTGGCATCGGCCGGTGGCGGTTCCGCCATCCACTCGATGAGTTCGATGGCGCGCGTCTTCTCCCACAGCCACTTGTACTCGGCGTCGATAATCGCCACGGCGTAGGCGGCGGGATCGTCCGTGACCAACGACCTCTGATAATCCCCGGAAAGATGCGCGATTTCGGCCGCATACATATCCAGACTGTGCTGTGCCCCTTCGTCGGGCCACCACCAAACCAAACCGATCCACTCGAGAATGATCGAAAAAAGCAAAGACAGTAGGAGCCAACCGATGGCCCTAAACAATCGCTGCATCGCACCACTTAAAATTCCCGGCGAGTCCGTTCGATAGTCTCGGTTGGTGTTTTTTGCACTCACCAGCGCAGGTGCTCGTGCTCGACCGCTTGCTTGAGCCGTTCGGTCGAACGCGATTTTGCCTTGCGAGCGGTGGGCAGTACGTCGCCTGCACTGGGATCTGTGACCTGCCCCGTCGTTTCATCGAAGCTCACCTGCTTCCACCAAGGCGCTTCGGTTCGGAACCAGTTCTCGTTAGTGGTATAGGTCTCTTGCATTTCGGCCGCGATGGCTTCGAGACCCTGCGGCATGTTTGCGTTACGACTGCCCTCCGGTAACGGCAGGCGGAGCTTCCACAGGTTGCCGCCTTCCAACAAGGCAAACGCTTGTCCTTTCGGCAACTGCATGAGCTCCGAAGGCGTGACCATCGGTACCTCTTGTTTCGTCAACCGATCCTCGTTCCGTGACACAAAGTGCGTGCTCGATTCCGGCGAGCTGCTGTCGCTGACCCCCGACACGGTCATCAAGCTGTGCACCTCGACGCGTTGAAGCTGCTCCGTTAGGAGTTCGGCTGTCGCGGGTTCTTTGACGCGCATCATGATCAGCGTGTTGAAGTTGCCGGTCACCTGCCCCGCCTTGGCCCGGTTGCCCACTCTGGCCTCGATATCCGACCAGGTCTGCGTGTACGCGGTCACCGTGATCCCGGCACCGCCCGCCTTATTGACCAACGGGATGAATTCATCCCCGATCAATTCATTGAATTCATCGGCGTGTATATGAATCTTGCTTTCCTGTTCGCGGACTGGGTCGTAGTCTTCGATGTCAGGCAACCCATCGGTCCGACCGAACTTATAGAGGTCGCCGGCGACAGAGACGATGTCCGCGAACATGCTGTTACCCACCGCACCCGAGACGGTGACGTCCGACAATGCGTCGAGGCCGACGTAGACAATCCCCTTTCTTCGTATAACCTGCTTCCAATCGAATATCGGCCGCGTATCCGTGGTGTCGAAATAGTCCGGGGATATGAGCTCGGCCACCTTACCGGTGGTGAGCTTTTCCATCAGCGGACCGACACTCGATACGATCTTGTCAAAGTAACTACGATCGTACTTGAACGCGCTCTGCAGTCCGTCCAACACCGGGTCATAGAGATTTTGCTCGCGCACGTAGTTCATCAATGCGATCGCATCGTGGGATCGTCCTTTGAGCGCGAACGGTAGCTCACGTTCATTAATGCCATTCAGCTGACGGGCAATGCCTTCGGACCAATTGCCGGGCCCTGCGTTACTGAGATAATGATGTCCATACTCAACGAACAGCGGCTCGATATCGTTGATGTGCCTTCGAATCTGCTGATAGTCCGGACGCCGCGACAGCGCCACCAACGCGCGGGCGATGATGTTGGTAAACCGCCAGGCGAATTCTTTGAAAGCGGCGGAGTTGCCTTCGTCCGGCAGTTGATTGGCAATTCGCGTGGCGACTTCGGTAATCCGATTGAAAGAACCGATTGCGTTGTAGCGCGCGGAAATGTAGGGATAGCCCAGGTGAAACGCGTAGAATTCCTTTTCCCGCTTCGCGCGCTTCGCTTCCGCATAAACTCGACGCATCAGGTCCGCATCCCCTTTGGGATCGAAAACGATGACCACGTCGCCGCGATGAATATCTTGGGTGATCAGGACTTCGGCAAGCCGCGTCTTCCCGACACGCGTCGTACCCAACACCAGCGTGTGCCCTACCCTTTCGTTCTGATCCATGTAGACTTGCATTTCATTGGGTTCGACCGCGTGAATGAGCGCTTTGCCGCCCACCGGTGGCACGGGCCTGAGTGGGTTCCACCAACCCCGCGATTGCAGGGACATCGCCACGTACTTGAGCAGGAAGGTGTTCTCCCACGCCACCTCGAGGCGTCGAGCTAACACGTACCAGATCCCTGGCCGAATGTATTTCTGGACCTCTGGTTTTAAAGTATCCCGGAGACGCTGGGTGTGCCGCTGCTCCCATGGAAATCCTTTCCCGAGGAACAGGCGTCGTTTTGAGACTGGGATCCGGTCGGGCCGAATTGAATAGACCGGCAACCGGCGTAAGTTTCGCTGGTACGAGACAACATGCCAGGCCTGGGAGAAGCGTCGCAGCGCGATGTAGGCGAGGATCCCGGCGGCTCCCCACGCAACGCCTTCTGGCATCATCAATGCCCACGGTGCTGTCAACGCAATCACCGCGGTCAGGAGCGCGACCAAGCCGCTCCATAGCTCGACCGGCGGGCGCAAGAGCGCCTCGACCTGGTAGCGATTACTCATTACTGCGATACGCCTTCCGGTGTAATGAGAACGGGATAGTGGTGCAGTTTTAGGGCTCGAGCGATCTCGTTGGCTGACCCGCCGAACATTGGAATGTCGCCGAGTGCCTGTTGTGCGGCGGTGACCTCCCTATCCGTTCGCGCCTCAATCAGCATGCCGACGGCGCGTAGCTCTTTGAAGCGCTGGCGATTTT
>CAMYOI010000146.1:0-9620 GCA_947259955.1 uncultured Gammaproteobacteria bacterium | reverse complement strand
GGTCGTTGCTCAACTTTCCCCGGTGTCATCAAGTCCGATGATATTGGCAGTCGCAGTCCATGCGGCGCGATCGCTGTCGATACCCGCGGAGGTTGCGCGACTTTCGATTTGACGTGCGAATAGAAAGGGGCCAGCGGTCTTGTTTGACCCGCATCATGGAGAACGACGGGACCCTCACGATCCTGGGCGGCGCTGGGAATGGAGATGATGACACAAACGAGGGTTATGGCGTATCGATTGAGGCCCATGACCAAACCTCCTGTTCAAGGCCGTCTGCCAGGGGTCCATAGAGCTTGCGCCAACGACGCTGCACGCTTTCTCGATAGTGGCGTGCACGTTCGATTTGCGGAGGCTTGCGTCCCGGTGAGTGATAGTGCCCAACCGCGATCCACCAATCACCCGTTTCGCGGTAGCGCTCCAGAAGGATCTGCGCCCCCATCCGGAGATTCGTATAGGGGTCGATTGCGGCGTACAGGTCCGAAAGAACGTGCCCGTTGTAGGGGGTGGTCACCTGTAGCAGCCCAATACCGATATGGGTTCGTCCAGCCATGACGAATCCCCGTAGCGCGTCCCACATCTGGGTCTGGGTGTCATAGTAGTAAGATTCACCTTCGACGTTGAGTGTCCATGGCCAGGGTCGATGGGCGTTGCGCACGGTGCGGCCGCTCTCTTGAAGTGCCATGGCATAAAAGAGCACCGGCGGAATACCATACAAGCGAGCGGTTTCGCGATACGCGCTCGGTACATCTGCCGGTCTGCGGACTTCCGCGCCCATTGTCATTGCCGAAGAAAAAGAGAGCGCGGCCGCTAACAACACTAATAATAGGGGTCGCACCAAGCCCGGCCCCGCACCCCAAGCGGCGCGTGCAACCGCGCGCAATCGCCAGGCCGGAGAAGATCTGTATGCGGATCCGTTACCGCAGCGTAACCCATTCATAGGCCTCACCGCGCCGCTGCACCGCCATCGGAATTGACGGCGATCGGCCGATTTGATTTGCCACAGTCGTGGAGACACCGGCGTCGTGATTCAGCGTAATGCTTCGGTCCGCCAATCGCTCGATCGGAAGGCGTCGATCGCGCGCCCACCTAAGGATGGCCTCGTCGTCACCCGGAACCACGCCGCCCAGATAGATATCGAGGCCCGTGATCTGCCCCGAGTCCATCAAATCCAGCGCCGTCTCCAGCTGGTTGTCGCAGGCACTACAACGGGGCCTCGTAAAGAACATGGTGCGCCCGGATAAGCTGATCGACGTTTGCTCTTGGTTGACTCTGAGGGGCCCGAATTTACTGTCGCTCGCCTCGCGCAGTTGGTTCACCCGCCTACGGTTGATCATCGGCTCGTTGGCGTATTCGTTTTTCCAGACGTTATTCACCGCGTTTTGAAACACCAGGACACGCTCCGTGTCGGCTTTGATCAGCGCCACCCAGAGCGACGCATACTTGTCGCGTTCTGCCGGCGTCTCAGCATGGATGCCAAGGACTTCAACCGGTGTGATATTGGGGACGCTAAACGAGCCTCGTGGACCTTTCATCAGCTCGAGATAACGCGCGTACTCCTCTTCGGTCACCTGCCAACGAGCGCTTTCGACGCGCAGGACTTCGCGCGACGATGTCGGATCGCCCTCGGTAAAGACCAACGGCATTTTGCGTTTTTCGGTTTCCTGCGCACTCGCCTGCTGCGGTGATCCAAACGCAAGCAATAGTGTCGCCAACGGCAGGTAGAACCAGGCCCATCGCGACAAAAGCATGTCGGCCGCATTCATCCGCCTACTTCCTCACCAGCGCAACGTGTAAAACACGGTCCCGACCACCGAGGCGTATCCAACGTCGATAGGGTTGATAGCCCGCGTGCTTGACCAGGATGTCATAGGCGCCTGGTGGCAACGCCATGTCGTCACGGTATTTTGGCACGATATTCAAGACCTTTACGCTCGCCTCCCGGGGTTCGGTCAACACCGTCAACTTAGGTAATCCGGATGGTCTGGCCAAATCTGGGCGATTTGCCGCCTGCGCCACGGGGGCCACCCTCCCTGGGAGCATCGTTGAAAATAACTGGTTGTTCGCATCGCGTAAGCCAACCGTGCCGGCACCATAGTCGGCCGACACCACGGTCCAACCGCGGTGTTGATCACCGACTCGAAGAAAACGCCAATGATTGTTATCGCGAATGGTGAGTTGCGGTTTCCCGTCCCACAAATCTATAGAAACAATATGGATCGGGAGTTGAGCCGCTTTCGCGATCTTAACCGGGGCCGCCGCGGGTGCGGTGCCGTCCTTGTCTGCACTGAGTTCCGGCCATTTGCGATCATACTTCTGAACGGCCAATACGATTTCCCTGCGGATCTCGGCGATCTGCGTGTCTTGCCTGGCGATACGCTCGTTGAAGGCCAAAAGGCTTTGCTCGAGGCGGGCGACGCGAGCCGTCAGTGCCGCGTTCTGATCACTCATTCCAGACTTAGCTTGTTCGTGTGGCGTGTACCGATGTTCCGTCGCAGCGGTTGGGGATGGGACGGTTGCTGTAAACTCACCCTTAAGCCCCTTGACTTGGCTTTCGATCGTCCCTTGCAGTTCGGTGTCCGCCACTTGCCACGGTTGCGGTTCATCGCTGCCCATTGAATTGCTGATGGTGCATAGGAACACGGCAACCGCGAGCACGGCGAATGTGCTCATTGCCCAATTCACCGCGAGTAGAACGGGCGTTGTACGTGTGCGTTTAACCGGCGCGGGTTGCGCATCAGCTTGGTGTTCTGATTCATGAACAGCGACGTCGTCATTGCGCGCCACCACGTCGTCCATTGGATCAATATCGGGTTCTTCGTCTCGGCTAAAACCGGGAACTGTATTTTTATCTGTCATGGTCTATCCCGATGCTGGGCCGGGCGGTGCTGATCGTGGGCTGGTTGGACTTCCGGACGTGAGCGAGGCAGCGTGGGGCTGCCGTCAGGACGGGTTCAGAGCTGGTCGTGTTTTCGGTTTTCGCTGGCGCAGCACCCCCTTCGTCTCGGAGCCGATAGGTGACGGTGCGTTCGACATGGTCGACGCGGGGTTCGTACGAAGGCCCACCCAATGCGTCGAGCACTGACATCACGGTAACGAGTTCAAAGTCACGCTGCACATCCGGCAACGGGAAGTTCAGCAATTGTTCGTGGCGTGGGTTCGATGCGGCTTCGACATCCGCAAGCTGGTAACCACTCCGGATGAGCAGATAGCTGGCAGCCGCCCCGATGGTGTCTACTTGACCCTTTGGAAAGTTGATGCTGACTACCGTCTCCAGCGGATTCGATTGGCTCGCGGTCGGTACCGTCGTGACCCGAACGTATCGCCCCAACGCGATCTTGTCTGCCGCCACGCTTGAAAGCGGTGGCAATAAGACGCTGACGCTGGCGAGCAACGCCGCGACGGAGTTGCCTATCCGGCCTTTCAACATAGCGGTGTACTCCCGGTTTTCTTGCGCCAGATTGTCTGAAGCTCGTTCTTGTGAGTCTATAAAGAAACGCTGCAAATCAATGAGGCGATTCGATGCGCAGTTCTGAAACCCCGCGATAAATCGCACGATCTTAAAAAGAAGTCGACTGAACACGAACCCCAGGTAACCAATCCGGTCTACGTTCGCCGCGGTACGTCCAACTTTCTTCGCCTGCAGGCGAGGGATTCCAACCATCCCTGATCGGGATACTAAAGACCTTTGAGGAGCTCAGGCAACGACACCGGTGGGCCCGGTCTATCGGCCCAGGAATCCCCGGCAGAGTCCACTGTACCGCTGCGTTCGGCGTCACGTGCCGGAGCTGGAACAGGCCGACGCCTTTAGGCGCTGCATCGAAAAGCAGGTGCTGGAGCGCTTCGTCGCCTGCGGTGACCTGCACCGCGGCGTTGCCCGGATTCACTGCGACGGCTGCGGGCATGATTATCTACTGGCCTACTCCTGCAAGACCCGTGTTTTTGCCCGAGCTGCCACCAGAATCGGATGCTGGTCTACGGTGACTGGGTCGAGGAACATGTTCTGGCTACCGTGCCGCATCGCCAGTATGTCTTCACCCTGGCCAGACTTGAAGACCCCACTTCAAGTATCGTCCCCTCCTGGGCGGCACAGCTCGCCTGATCGAGAATGAAGGATGCCGTGCGTGTTGCGTATCGCCGGGTCATACGTTGTCGTGCCTGTTTCAGTTCTCGACCAAAATCCTTGGTTGTCGGCAACGCCGGCAGTGGGTGCAGTGATTTGTCACTGCGCTCATAGACCTATTTTCAAAATCGCCTGCATACGATCTCAAAAAAAAGCCCTGCAAACGCAGGGCCATGAATCTTAGTCGCCGGAATTAGCCTAGCGACCATCAGGACGCCTCTTTCAATTCCGGACTACTAGCAGTACAGTGGCAATCATCCGTGTCGATCACATTGTGGCCACACTCCGGACCGCCGGCGTCGACGGACTCTTCCAGCTTGCCTAGCAGATAGTCTGCCGCTTTCTGCGCGTGACTGGCGGCAGTAAAAACTGCACGCTTGTCCTCGCGAAGCACCGACAGCCAGTGGTTGATGTATTCCGGGTGCTGCAGTCGACCAGTGATGTGGACTGATGCGCACAGGAATGCTGCTCCCATCTCTGCCACGAGTTCCTCGCGCGCGTAAGCGGTGTCACCGAATCGCCTGCCGTAGACGCGCGCAAGCCGATTGGGGTGTCCCGTCCAGTGGGTTAATTCGTGCAACAGCGTGGCGTAGTAGTCACCGCCCTTCGTGAACGCCCGCCGCCGCGGGAGTTTGATCACATCAAGGCTGGGCATATAACATGCGCGATCACCCCCATGTTGGAGTGTCGCACCGCTAACACCTACCAATGCTTCGGCTCGCTCTACTGGATTCCATTCCGGCTCCGATCGTGGCAACGCATCGGACAACCCGTCGATCTGGTCGCGATTGAAGACGTTGTAGTACCTCAGAACCGGCACGGTTGTCGTCGTCCCTGGTTCCTCAGGTTCGTCATCCTCGATCTCAATCTGCTTCCAGAAGACGACCATGGTCGCCTTTTCGCCGCGCCGGACTTGACCGCCCGCCCGGAGCGCCTGATTGAACGTAAACCACTCTCGGGACTCAAAACCTGAGACGGCTTGAGTCAGCCAGAGCAGAAACGTATTCACGCCGCGGTAGGCTCGCTTGGAATGGCCGTTGATTGGAATATCTGTGGTGGATCCACCGTCCGCCCAGGGCTTTACCCAGGGTGCACAGCCTCGCTCGAGTTCGGCAACGATGCGGTTGGTGACTTCTTGATAAATGTCTCGTTTCGTGAATTTCTCTTTCATCGTAGTCTCCTTAAGATTGGAAAACGCGGGAGACGCACGGTGACCCCTCGCGGGACAACGTGGATCCCGCAGCTGGGGTTGAGAAGTGAGGCCACCTGGTCGGGCGGCCGCGTTTGGTAAAATTTGAGTATGGCCATTCAGCTAGGCAAAAAGCCCATACTCACGACTGAGGTCGAAAAAGCGTTCGTCGAGATCGGCGAAGCCGACCCCAACGAAACGTTAACGGAAGATCAGTTGCGAGAAGGTCTACCAAAAGCCATTGGATAAATTGGCGATCGGCGCTCCAGCATCCTGAGGATCATCTACCGGCAACACTACAAACCCGGTAAAGTGCCCTCGCTCAGTTAAGCGATTTCCTGTTTCAAAATTTCATCTCGGTTTTCGTCATAACCAAATGTTCGACGAGATATCTTCAAGAGATACTTGAGCTCTTCGAGTTCGTCGTGGTCTAGACCCGTATGGTATAGACGTCGGATGAATTCGTTCGGATCCTCATTCGCCATCTCGACCAGCATGGCGCGTATCTTCTTATCGTGGAAATAGTCCATGGTGTACCTCCTTATATGTTGCGCAGGTACACCTGCCCCCCAAGTCGGGTAACGAAGTACCCGCAGTAGGGGGACCGACCGGTGATACCAATCCACTGCTATTGCCAACCGCGCTCCGCGAGGGAGACGTAGGCGTCAGCAGCCACAATGAGATGGTCAAGCACGCGTACATCAATAAGCTCGAGCGCCGTCTTCAAACGCCTTGTGATCGTATGATCGGCGCTCGAAGGTTCCGGTATTCCCGAGGGATGGTTGTGTGCCAGGACGCACGCTGCCGCATTGCATCGGATCGCTGACCGAACCACTTCGCGCGGGTGAACGCTGGCGCCATCCACCGTACCGCGAAAGAGTGGTCTAAATTCAATCACTCGATGACGTGTATCCAACCAAAGCACCGCAAAGAGTTCGTACTCCAGATGCCCGAGTTCGCCTACCAGGTAGGGTCCTGCAGATCGCGGATGTTGGATAGACTTGCCCCTTCGATACCTTCTTCGCAGCGTTGAACGTGCCGCGTATAGCAATTCATCAGGGGTTGCTGGACGGTACAGCGACGCGCCGTCTTTGACGTAGAATTTCATGGCATTTCTCCGATAGGGCACGGGTTACGCCATGGCTCCGCAACGGATAATGGCTTACCCGCTGGGGTGGATTTAAGAATGAACACACAACGAAAACGTTGTCGGATCTGTTTCAGTGTTCGAGCAAGATCCTTGGGTGCCATTACTGGCTGTTAAAACTGTTTAATCTGCGCGCCCGCAAGCGAAGCTGTCTTTCGCGGCAATCGCCCATTCGAGCGTTGCCCACTTGTCCATGAACTGCACGCTGGCGCGCGTCGACGCTAACGTGCTTCGAACACTGCGAGGCGTTCCGGTGTTAAGCACGCTGCCAAGCACAATGGCGTTATCCGCCATAGGTGTCTTGGCAAGCGAGTGCTTGAAATACAACTCACTCTCCAGCATACCGAGCTGATTGACGTAAAGCACATCGTTATTCGGAAATACCGCGCCCAGTGCTGACACTTTGCAGCCGATGCATTCCTTTATTGCTTCGAACAACTGCGGCTCATCATCTGGCAGCTTGATCTTGAATACTTCCATTGCAGCAACATCGATAAACATTGCTCGCATCACACACCTCCTCTGGTTAATACCTGTTGATTGCTACTCACCTCACATCTCCTAATGGTTTACGGGTACGCTGGCCACAGGCTGTACCCCGTTGTTTAAGGCTGAACATCGAAACCGAACCGATGTTCATATGTTAAGGCGACACAAAGTCGACCTTTCTAAAACGTTCGTGATGTAGCCAACGTTTTAGAAAGGCTTGTTCGCTCAACAGAACAAACCCTTCGGTGTTGGAGTTAGCCATCGAAAATGACCAGACGTAGAATTTGTGTGATCGAGACTTTGCGTAGATATGCTCGATGCAAACCGCGTGTAGGCATCATGCCTGCCCCTTACAAAGCCAAGCCCGGCTGTTTGCCAATATCAGACATATGGGTTCGGTCTTGTCGATCTGAATTTAGGGGCGCGTCAGATCCAGTCAGCACGGGCCGGTGTCGCCACCGACAAAGGGGCAACAGTGTATTTAGCCGTCACTGTGCGACCGGCGTGGTAAAGAAGGCATGGTTGTGCAAAACCCGCCTTCAAAAAAGGCCCTCTATTCAAATGGACCCCACCCGAAGACCCTTTGTGAAGGCGCCCTGACAGACCAATCCTTCGAGTCACGCGCATAGAGAAGTGGATGCCCCACGAAACGTGGGGCATCGGTAGGTGAAGAAGAACGGTGCGTTACGCCACCTCTTTAGAGACGGCGTCGCTCTCCTCGTTCTGTTCGGGTCTGGGCGCCGTGTAGACAGTCTCATACGCTGAACTGCCGGCGGCTTTGATCTTAACCCAGTCAACCCGAAGCAAACGGGTTTTCAAGGAGATGCCCTGCTGCCCTTCCCGCTCTCCGTTCTGATACACGAAGATCGATGGGTACAACCCACCGAGACGGAAACCAGCCAGCACTTTGTCGTCAGGATCGGTAATCGCCTCTTTGAATTGATCGAGGACATGGATGGCCTCTTTGCCTACCACATTCGCATCGAAACGTGTGATGGTCGGATCGTCTTTCGAACCTTCCAACGCCCCGATATCGACTGCAAAGTAGCCCTTCCCCTTTTTCACAGGCACGCTGCGAAAACGGTTCAGGTAGCCGAGACCTTTCGTGAATAAGTCAAAGTACTCGCCTTCACGAGACACCTGGTTTTGAGTGGAGTCGTTCATGGTGAATCTCCTGGATAGAAATACGCGGGAATACACCATGAACCCAACGGGTAATGGTTTACCCGCTCGGGTTGGTTGAGGATGAACACACGGCTCAAAAAGCCGTCGGATCTGTTTCAGTGTTCGAGCAAGATCCTTGGGTGTCGGCAACGCCGACGGTGGGTGCAGTGACGTGTCACTGCGCTCACAAAACGCTTTTCGAAAACACTCATAGCGATTTCGAAGGCTTTCGAAATGCGTTAAACGATTGTCTAACCAACGATGACACTAGACCCATTTTCAACGCGTGTCAAACTGCCTTCATGTTAAAAATAATGTCGCGATATATCGCGTGTTTTTTGAAACCGCAGCAAAATTGAAACGCCCCAACGTTTCCGTTGAGGCAGTTCCTGTGGTTTGGTCAACACCTTTTTTCAAGACCAACGACGCAGATGGAGGGGCGGATAGCACCGGCAACAAGGCTGATGCCAAGCTTACGAGCTTGCCGATCCATGATCAGGTCGCAACCGGCGGCTGTGCCACTCACGCAATTCCCGATTGGCACCAGGTCTGAANNNAACCGGCGGCTGTGCCACTCACGCAATTCCCGATTGGCACCAGGTCTGAAGTTCAACTCAGGCCAGAAAAGGCCTCTCAGAATAGGCCAGATCCACGGATTATGAGAGACATCCCAAACCATCTCTCACCTAAGTCGAGTCTCCCAAAAACGTATGAGTTGCGAGAGACGAAAGGTTCATGTTGCGAAATATGGGGTCCGTTCCGGCAAAGGTACCAAAAGTCCCATAGCGACACGTTTTCGAAGATTGCCCGCTAACAACCTCGTGAGATCGCCCAGGTGTCGCGTTTTGGTGCCAGCCGAGTCCCCGATAACCCTATTATAATGTCTACTGTTGAGGCGCTCTGATGTCATCGACATCACCCCCCATTTTTAGTCCTGGATAACGACCTATTTCTGGGGGGAAGAGATTCGAAGTTAATGCTTTAAATTCAATGGCATAAAGAAATTCCCGTGGAACTTTTGGTACCTTTGCCGGAACGGACCCGTCTTATTGGCCGTGAAATACAGATCCTTCTCGACCGGCAGGCCCATAGGGCCCCGCACTGTAGCGAGTTCCTTCAGGGACACATAGCCGATTTCCGGAAAGCCGAGTCCAAGATCACAGAGCCCGAATGCGATCGTGTTGTCATCGGGTGAGAGCTCGTTGAGGAGCCAGGTACAGTTGGCGTCGGGGGTGAACAGTTTGGCCACGGGCTTGTGATCGACTCCCCCATCACTCGACCGCGAGGCGCAGCCGTTCTCGAGCAGCTGCTCGAGTTCTTCTTGGGTAAAAAACATAGGAGATGCTCCGGTTATCCGCCCACGGGAATTCGCGGTCGAAAGACGACGCGCCTCACACGCGTTCCACATCACCTTAACATGGGATTTGAGTTTCTGGGATTTGCCAACGGGCCAGATTCGTGGCGTGCTGTATGCGCAATTATTGCGCATAGTGACAATGTGCGGTAATGTG
>CAMYOI010000145.1:8785-15302 GCA_947259955.1 uncultured Gammaproteobacteria bacterium | reverse complement strand
CCTGGATGATATGATCGAAACCGTTGGGGGAAGTAAAAAACTCGAAGCCAAGTTCGTCCGCAAGTTTATCGATGGTTATCTCGTCGGCACTGAGCAGATGCCAACCGGCGTCATCGACCCCCTGTTTTTGCGCGAAATGCTTCATCGCCTGTGGACTGTCGAACCTGGCATCGAATCCGAGCACGGCAACCGAAAAACTGCTCGTACCCAGCGCATCCCTCGCTTTTTCTATAACCTTCGAAAGGTGTCTTATGGTGATCGGACAGATCGCGTAACAACTAGTGTAAATCAGGCTCAATACCAGAGGTTTGCCTTTGAGATCAACGAATGACAACGCTTCGCCGGATGCATTCGTCAGTCGGTGATCCGAGACCTCTTTGCCGATGGCGTTCTGGCTTGCACTAAGCGCGGTCTTGTACTGGAATTGTCCGATGGACTCCCTGGTGTTCGGTCTGGATTCACCGGCTGCCGTCCCGGGGAATACGAGGGCCAGGGTCATGGCGACGACGGCTCGCCACCGCCAAACATTGAGCAAATCCATCATTTTTTTTGAGTGCCCCGGGAAGGCCGGGGCCCGTCTCTCATGTCCTGCCGGGATCCCGACCATGGTCTATTTGCCAGTGGCCAATGATAACCGCCTGGCGAGAAAATACAGGGGTTAAAGCACATCCAATACGGCAAAGATCAGCAGGGCCACCAGCTGAATCAGGGAAGCAAAAAAGCTTTTCATTGCGGTTTTGCGGCATGGTTTTCTAGCGAGTTGAACGCTACGGTAGATAAAATATGCTCCGCCCGCGAGCGCACCGGCCAAGTAGATCCACCCCAGGCCAAAGAAAAAAGGCAGTATCGAGCAGGCGACCAGCGCGGTCGTATTCCACAACACTGCGTTGGCGGCGCTCTTGTCGCCAACCACCACGGGCAACATCGGTACCCCGGCCGCCGCATATTCATCTCGCTGGGCGATCGCAAGGCTCCAGAAGTGGGGTGGTGTCCACAGAAAAAGCACCATCGCAAGGAGTATCGGAACCGGGCCAAGCTGTGGATCAACCACCGCCGCTCCCGCCAATACCGCGAAGCTGCCCGACGCACCCCCGATGACGATGTTCAACCAGGTGCGGCGTTTTAGCCAGATCGTGTATACCACGGCATAGAAGAATGCACCGAGAAATACGTACAAACCCGCCATGTTGTTCAGCATGAGAGCGGCGGCACCGACGCCAACGACGAGAAGGAGGGCGATCGGCAGGAGCCACCAGGTATTGTGGGTAAACGAACCCGTCACGAACGGTCGATTTCGGGTTCGCCGCATGCGCGAATCAAGATCCGTCTCGAAGTACTGGTTGAAGGCGCCGGCACTGCTGGAAGCCAGCAACACTGAAAGAAAGAGAACTGCCGATTCCCACACGGCCACAGGGCGGCCGGGCGTTACCGCAAGTGCCACTACTGCGGTGATGGACATTAAAATGCCTATGCGAACCTTGAACAGATCAACTAACTGCTTAACCATTTTTCGAGAAACCTTCGCATAGTGAATCTGGTCTGAGCTGCCGGAGCGGGTCGAAATACAACCCGCTCCAATATCGTTGCTCAGCCCAGCGGCCAGACGGAAGCCAGGTACTTCCAGTTTATGAAGTAATAAACCACAAACGAAACCAGAAGTACCATCGCCAGCGCAAAAGTGCCCGGTGCCTCGAAGCCGCTCGAACCGTGTTCCTCCACGCTCAGCTTCGGTGCCATCGGCAGCGTCTCCGGACGGTTGGTGTTGTACACGGATGCGGCGAGTGATTTACCCAGGAAGCTTTGCAGGAAGCCGGCCGACGGCTCCAGTTTTTTCCCGAATAGCAACGACCCTACCGCTACGAGCAGGTAGATCGCGCCGCCAACAATGGCCAAAAGCCCGCCTATCGCGGCGATAGCCATCAGCGTATAGGCCATGCCGGGATATTCGAAGCCGAGCGCCGCTCCGGTGAAATCCATATCCCAGTGCCGGCGGGACACGCCAAGTGTTCCGGCGCCGAGCATGAACAGGATCAGGATGGTCATGCCACCGCCAAAGATGTAAGGCTGCAGCTTGGCGAGTTTGGGAAAGATCATCTCACGCCGGAAAAGGACGGGTATGAGCAGATAGGTCAGCGCCATGAACGCCAGCGTGGTTCCAACGGCCACCGTTGCGTGGAAGTGTGCGGGAACATATATGGTGTTGTGGATGATCAGGTTGATCTGCAACGTTCCCATCACGACACCGGTGATGCCGCCAATGAACCCGAAAACCAGTAGCGAAATGAACATACCGGAAAAAACCGGGTTGTCCCAGGGCGCCTTGCGTAGCCATTCGAATATCCCGTTGGTCAGGCCTTTTTTGCGCTGCGCGACCTCGATTGAACCCGGAACGGTCAGGCCATGGATCATGCTGGCCAGTACGGCCAGATACATCGCGTAGCTGGTGTTGAATATTCTCCACTCCGTACTGACCCCGGGATCCACCAGGATGTGGTGAGCGGAAGCCAGCTGCAGGAATAAGATGTAAAGCAGAAATGCCATGCGGCTAACTTTCTCAGACATGGGTCGTGCGCCGAAAAGGACTCCGGCGAGCAGGTACCAGACCGACACGTGTGCTGCAACGTTAACCTGCTGGGATGAATGTCCCAGGCCCCACCACACGATCCGGTACATCTCGGCGTCTATGTGGCTGATATAACCGATCGACCATAGGAATGTGGGGATCAATATGATTGCACCGGACGCGATGGTGAACACGGCGATGATGGCCGCGGTTATCGCACCAAAGGTAACCAGCGGAACAGAGCCTTCGTAGGTTTTCTCCTGGTAGGCAACCACCAGGGTGCCAAAGAAGACGAATACCTGCAGCAGCGCACCAACGGCAAACAGGATGAGTCCGAGATAGAAGTGCGGAGCCGCCTGCATCGGGGCGTAAGACGTCATCATCACGCTCGAGTTGCCTTGGAATACGGCCACGTTATTCATGACCGCGCCGATGACCATCAGGATGAATCCAATCCACGCCCAGGCAGGCGTCGCCAGACGGCACCTGAGCAGGGTAGAGGAGGCGAAATGCAGGATCGCCATCTCGAAGAAAATGATCCAGAAGATGAGTGCGTTGATGCCATGCGCAGTGAGGCCCATGTAGAACGCCTCAGCGGACAGCAGATGCACCTCCTGCCAGCGAGTCAGCACTACTCCCACGGCCAGGACACCGGCTACCAGCAGGAAGACGACCCCGAGCACCGCATTCACCTTCATCAGGCTTTCGGCAGACTTGTGAAAATAGAATCCGGAATCCGGACATGTACGAAATTCTGCCATGGCTATTTACTCCCCGACGTAGATTCTGCCGACCATCAGATGGTGGCCAATACCACAGTATTCATTGCAGACAACACCATATTCGCCCGCTTGATCGGGTGTTATCTGCAATACCATTTCATATCCCGGCACGACTTGCAGATTGACGTTGATCGGCTGCAGCGAAAAACCGTGCTGCCAGTCCATGGAGGACAAATGCAGTCGATAGCTTTGGTCCTTCTCCAGTTCGAAGATGGGGTACCATTGCCAGAGCCGGCCCAGCATATAGATGTCACTTCCGGCCGGGGGCTTGACCACGGGAATCCCTGATTCTTCCCTGACCTGATATTGTTCGACCATCTCCTGGACCCTGGCACCGAATTTCGCCGGCGTCGTTTGATAGGCCTCAGTTGCCGGGTTTTGTTTACCGTAGATATGCCAGTACGGCATCATCAGAAACATGATCAAACACCAGACCAGTGATATGGCGATCCATACCAGTTCTTGCCGGCCCACGGGCATTTTCCACCAAATGCGTTCGGCCGGGGGCATATATGAAGTCATAGAAAACCTCCTAGTCTGTGTTCAACTATGGTGCGACAGGCAAAGTTACGATTTCCATGATGCCCCAGATGAGGTAAAAAACCGTGGGCATCGCGACGCCGATGAAAAGGAGCAGGAAAGGATTGTCCAGTAACGATTGCATCCCCGGGATGCGCTCGTACTTTTCGTCGGAGGGGTTGGTCGGGGTGGCACTCGAGGATTGGCTCGCGTTGTCTGTCATTCTTGATCCTCCTGTCAGAAGAGCGGTGACTATGATCTGGGCCTTGGGCGATGATCTCACCGCAGGCTCGCGTAATTAGAACAATTTGGGAGGAGCGCCGCCTTGACGTTTGTCAATCGGCTAGAGGTGACGTAATTCTCTGATTTTATTGATGCTAATCGGTTTCGGCGTGTTCGTTTCAACCGAACGGATCGTCAATGGAACGGGCGGGTTGGGTGAACCACTCGGGTCCGTCGTGGGTCATGTAGAAGTGATCCTCGTGTCGAATGCCGAATTCACCCGGTATACAGATCATCGGCTCGTTGCTAAAGCACATTCCGGCTTGCAGAGGCGTGGTGTCGTTGCGGACCAGGTAAGGACCTTCATGGATATCCAGTCCAATGCCGTGCCCGGTTCGATGGGGCAGTCCGGGGAGCTCGTATTCGGGCCCGAAGCCCTGGCGCTCCAGATAGACTCTGGCCGCCAGATCGACGGACGAGCAGGACGCCCCCGGTTTCGCGGCCCGAAAAACCTCGGCCTGCGCCGCCTTTTCGATATCCCATACCGACCTTTGTCTGGCGTTGGGTTCGCCGTACACGTATGAGCGAGTGATATCGGAGTTGTAGCCGTGTAACCGGCAGCCCGTGTCTATCAGCACCATATCGCCAAATTCGAGCACCTGCGGATGTTTTACGCCATGGGGGTAGGCCGTCGCTTCCCCGAAGAGCACGATGCAGAAACTGGATCCCTCGGGCGCGCCAACTGTTCTATGTGCCTGGTCGATGAATTCCGTGACTTCCGTTGTGGTAACGCCCCGCTTCAGGATCCGTGCGGCAGCTTTGTGGACCTCCATTGTCATGTCCTTGGCGCGTTTGAGGAGCGCAATCTCGGGCCGCGATTTCAACATCCTGCAGCCCTGCGTGACCGGCTGGGCGCTGCGGAATCGCATCGAGGGGCTGGCTGTGCGGATTCCGTCGTACATGAAGAAGGGCGTGGATTCATCAATGCCAAGCGCGGCCGACGTGATGCCCAGCTCCGACACGACTCCATGCAGCAACGCATAAGGGCTTTCGTGCTCTTGCCAGCACCGGACATCGCCCTCGATACGCATGAAGTCGCGCAGCGTGTCTCGTTCGAACGCGGGTGCAATGTAGGTAATGTCGCCAGTCTGCGGGATCAGAACTCCGACCATTCGTTCACTCGGGTGCCATCGGGTGCCGGTAAAATAGTACAGGTTGGTGCCGGCATTGACGTAGACGCACTGCAGGTCCTCGCGCTTCATCAGATCGCGAGCACGGTCGAGTCGGTTCTCGAATTCCTGTACTCCGATATCGACCGCATCCGTTGCTATATTCCGGAGCTTAGCAAGCTCCGCTTTCGGTGTTGAACCGCCCACACCGATCGTCATGTTCGATGCCCCGTTATCAGTTCTGCGAGCATGGGTTGCAGCCTCTCGATTACGATTTCGGGCGTGATTTTGCGATAGAAAGAATCTTGTTTTTGCCGGAATTCAACCACTTGCTTGTGCCACGTCTGCTCATCGATATCGAGCGCGTCGCACATGTCGACTCCCCGATGCCTGGGTCCCCGGTGCGGAATCCAGGCGAATTTGCTGATCGGCGGGGAGAAGATGGTAAACGTGGGGATACCGCTTGCTTCGGCGACGTGTCGGGGGCCGCTGTCATTGCCGATGAACAGGGTACACAGCCGCGACAGTGCCGCCAGCTCGCGCAAGCTTCGGGTTTCGATGGAAGTTGATAGCTGCGTGGGAAGATCGATCCTGCGGGCGAGTGAAAGGACATCTTCCCGCTCGCCAGGGCCCCATATCATGATCCCTTGAACATCGAATTGCGACAGGCAATGATTGATCAGTTCCGTGAAAAAATCTGCCGGCCAATTCTTCGAACCCAGGCGGCTGATCGGGGAAAACAGCAGGGTGGGCTTATCCGGTGACAGGTTCTGCGCTGTCATTCTTGCTCTCATATCGCTCAATTCCTCGTCCTTCAATACGATTTCGAAACTGCGCACCCGGGTCACTTCGAACGGCAATCCCGCGAGGATTGACAGCTTGGCATCGAGACTGCCTCCTGCTCCAGGATGAGGTACCGATGTCTTGTACAGCTTCGATCGCCATTTGCCCTTGTCGAAACCCAACTGGAGCGGTGCACCGGAATACCGGGTCATCAACGCGGTAACGGGAACGGTCAGCAGATCGATTACGAGGTCGTAGCGCGCCTTGCGTATCTCGCGCATCTTGAGAAAGTACTTCCACCGGTTCCTGCGTTCTTCGGGAGAAATGGTCAACACGTTGTCAACGGCCGGATGATGAAAGAAGAGCGGCGCGATGTGCTCATAGACCAGATAGTCGATCCGTGCGTTCGGCAAGGTAGCACGAAGACTTTTGCACACCGGCAGGGAGATCAGCGCATCGCCGATTTGCTTCAGCCTGAT
>CAMYOI010000145.1:0-8683 GCA_947259955.1 uncultured Gammaproteobacteria bacterium | reverse complement strand
TAATTTAGCTAATGTGTTTATCGATTTTATTTGACGGTAGAATACACACGCGCATCCCAATTGAACAGATATCCCGGACCAGCACTGGATGCCGCCGCTGGAAAACTTAACCCTTGTCGCCGATGAAGATTGGGGCGGAACAGGGAGATACGTTGAATACGACATGCATGATGTAGTTGAGCGTTTCCTGAAATCGATCCCTTGGCCTGGCCAGCCGGTGGGTCCGCGCCGCTAGCCCGATGCAGCCCTCGCCGCGGGATGCTCCGGACAAGCCCCTGGCGGGAGCAATCTGGGTGACGTTCGCCATGCTGTGGTTCGTCAGTCTTGACACCCTGGCGAAATTTCTGATGCAGGAATACCCCCTGGTCCAGGTGGTGTGGGCGCGATTTTTCTTTCACATCGTTATCGTTACGGCCTTGCTGGGAAAAAAGGGAGCGGCGCGGGTCAAAAGCAGGTCGATCAAGTTTCAGATATGGCGTTCCTGCCTCATGCTGGCGACCACGACCCTGTTCTTTACCGGGCTTCAGTTCCTGCCGCTGGCCACCGCAACAACTCTAATGTTTCTATCTCCGATATTCGTCACGGTTCTTGCGATTCCGATGCTCGGTGAAAGGGTGGGCATGCGGCGCTGGGTGGGGATCGCGCTCGGCTTCGCAGGGGCTATTGTGGTGGTGCGTCCGGGCATAATCGAGATGGAATGGAGTATGGTGTTTCTGATCGCGGCAGCGCTGTCACACGCTCTGTATCAGATTTTTACACGCGGCGTTCGGGTGCACGACGGGTCGATGACGTCGCTGTTCTATACCGGCCTGGTCGGTGCGCTTGTCATGTCGCTGCTGGTCCCGTTCAACTGGCAGCCCGTTCCTGCCCCTCAATGGCCGTTGTTCGTGGGTCTGGGGATCGCGGGATGCGTCGGCCACCTGTGCTTTATCCGCGGTTTTCAGCGTGCGCAGGCGTCCGTCGTCGCCCCATTCAACTACACTACCCTGGTCTGGGCAGTGTTGTCTGGTTATCTCCTGTTCGACGAAATTCCGGATCGCTGGACGCTGATGGGCGCGTCGTTGATTATATTTGCCGGATTGTATATTTTTCACCGTGAACGTCTGGTTAAGCAGAATCAATCTCAGTGAAAAATTGGGCTAAAGGCGTCCCGCTTGTCACCGCCTGTTTGATCCTGCTATACATTTCCGAAACGGTGTTTGCCGGGGACACCATCACGTCCCGGGCGCTGATCGATCGAATTGAAAACGGAAATGCGCCGTTTATCCTCGATGTGCGGACGCCGGAGGAATTTGCGCGGGGACACATACCAGGCGCGGTAAACATCCCCGTTTCCGATCTTGCAACCCGCGCGCAAGAACTCATGCCGTTCCGCAACGAGGAGATCGTTGTCTATTGCGAGGTCGGGCCAAGGGCGCATTTCGTGGGTATGCTGATGAAGCAGAACGGGTTTAGCGGCGTTCTGGATCTCCAGGGCCACATGCATGACTGGTTAGCGAACGGCCACCCGATCTACAAAGTTCATTGATCGCGTTATTTCAAGTGAGCCGAATTACTCCTGTCTAAAACCAGCCTGTGAGCGTCATTTGTATGTTGGCGTTTCCCCCGTGGACAGTCCGATTCAAAGTGGCTGCGAAAGAGGTGCGGCAATGCAGATAGTCTCAAATGGAAAGACCCTCGCGATTGTTGTTCGTGGGAAGAAATTCAGGCTAGATGAGGTGGCCGGTTTTGCGGTCCAGCATGCACCGGTCTACGCCGGGCAGTGGAAAGGGCAGCCAGGGCAGGGAACGGCTGTCCGCTGAGGCTCTCAGGCTCAGATCAGCGCTGATTTGCATCGGGCGATAAGATGCATTTTGAGGCAGTGCCTACTGAATGAACGGAATCATCAGGACACCGTGCGCGTAGGTGTCGAGCAGGCACTCCACCATAGGGATGAGGGAAGAATCGACCATGTTGCACGCATAAGCCGGCGTGTGAACCGAGGTCTCCCCGGCCATGAACAGGTTCAGGTATTCACGGCATACGGGGTGCAATTGTTCCGGAAACGCGCAATATGATGCTGCTTTCGCAAAAAAGGCGGGATTTGCCATGGTGGGTGCGGGACCTCCAGGGGTGTCCTTATTAGTGGCATTAGACTGGGGTTTGCCGTTAAGTTCAGAGCGCTCTAGGCCAGGTGATCAATCCTCTCTACCCGCTCACCCAGCCCTTGCAGCGTGGAGAACCAGTCCTTCACGATCTCCTCGTCGGCCGGTGCCGCCGATACTCCGGGTGGGATTTTTCCCGCCGCAACCGCTTCGATTGCCAGGCTGACCGTAAGGGAGACCAGTCTTGCCATTGCCGTACCGTTCTCGTTACCCAGAGCGTCGATGGCAAAGCTCTGGTGCCAGACAGGGCGCCCGTTGGCCCTGGCTTCGAGTTCCACGCAGAGCACGACTCGATCGGGTTCATCGGGATCGTAGGCCTGACTATGCCAGAGTTCGTCACTCATCTCTTGAAGCCGCTTATCACCGGCGGCGCCATGCAGGGTTTCGATTTCCTCGAATATATCGTTCCATGCATCCGCCCACCCGCTCAGGCGCAGCGTACCGCGGACGAATTCCCGCACGTCCCAGCTCGGGTCGAACCCATACGCGGCGATGAAGGGAACGGCGTCTCGATTCGGGTACGCCTCGAACGCCTCCTTGCGGCCGCCGGGCAGGCTGGCCAAGTAGTCGTCGATCGCATGCCAGGGACGCTGGACGTCGACCGTTTCACCATCCCGAATACTGCGGGAGGGCGACCGGAGCGCCTTCAGCACGCCCAACGGTGACCAGCTGAATTTGTACCGGAAATCGTTGGGGATGCTGGGAAAGCCGCCGCAGTAGGAGCGAAAGAAGACCTGGTTGTCCGGTGAGTAAGCGCTCGAGTTCCGGTAGTCATGGACCAGAGAATGAGCCATCAGGTGATCAATGCCCGGGTCGAGACCAACCTCATTGACCAGGCACAATCCCTTTTCCCGGGCGCGGCCGTCGAGTGCCTGCATTTCCGGTGAGATGTAAGAACTGGATACGAAATGCGCATCTTTCGACAGCGCCAGCTCCGCGATCCTGACGTGCCAGTTGCCCGGCAGCATGGATACCAGGATATCCCCCGCCTGAACCTCGTCGGTCAGCGCGTCCAGATCGAGTTGTCTGATGCCGACTTGTTTGTCGATTCCCGAGACGGCTTGTTCGGCCTTGTTGACCGTTCGGTTCCACAACACCAGGGGCAAATCGCCCTGCGCCAGTCTGCGGATGCCGGGAACGGCTGAAAGTCCGGTACCGAGCCAGTGTACGGTTTGCATAGTCAATCCTCCGGGTCAACTTTTTGATGGTTATATGTTGAGCGTTTTTTCTTGGAACACGTCGAGCGCGCGCCGCCACACTCCCTTGGGATCGGTGCCTAACTCGAGCAGGTGGGGAAGCAGCTGGTTACCGAAATCTTCGGTTGCTTCCACCGGCAGCATCGATGGCAAATGATCTATGGCCGTTACATCCAGCGGCGGCGAATCTATGACGCGAATCGCGGGATCGGTAAACGTGGTGGCTTTGCTGTATACGGGGACGGGATTATATTCGCCTGGATCGCAGCTGACATCCGAAATAACGGACAGGCGCCGGTCCCCTTTGGTCAGCGTTTCCATGGTAACGAAAGGCGCGATCTTGCGGTCGACCAACACGCAGTTCACAAACAGATCGTGCTCGAGGATTTCTTCGAAGGGGCCACCGCGCGCGGTCTCCTCGATGTCCCAGCGGGTAACTTCCAGTCCCATACCCTCCGCAAGGTCACCCGCGCCCGTGCCCACCCGGCCCGCGGCTCCGACTATGATCACGTCCGGCTTGCGGCCGACTGCCGTCGCAGCTTCGGCAAGTTCCCGTTCCAGTTCATCGAGCAGTTGGTCCTGCCCCGGGTAGGGTAGGATCGAAGGTACTACCGGGTCGCGTCCAAGCTGTTGGCCCGTCCAAACCTTGACGCCGACGGCGCAGCCGGTAAAACCGGCCCAGTATCCAAATGCGGCCACGCGTCTGCCCGAAACGTCGACCAGATATTCGATATCGTATAGTTTGCCGTTCCCGTCCTTGAACCGGCGCAACAGCGATTGCCATCCTTGCTGTTCCTTGTACGCGTGGCCGAAGTAGATATGACGGTGATGTAATGGTTGAGCATCATCAGGTAAGTCTTTGACTCCAATAATGAAAGCATCATTCGGCGCCCGGACCCAGCTGCCGGCTTGGACCAGTATGCAGCCTGCCGCCGAGTAGCTCTCATCCGGGATGGCGCGCTGGCGCGATCGTTCCACCCGGACCTCGAAACCGTGGGCTATGAGTGATCGGGCATGGTCCGGCGCAATCGCGCTGCGGGCTTCCTGGGGCTTGGTCTCCGCCCTGAGCCATAGAATTGTCGTCATGAGCATTGGGGCACAAAATTGATCAGAGCGCGCCAGTCTAGCGAAACAGGAGTGTACGACGCTACTATCCATTGATGAGGCACCAACCCGCAGTGGCAAATCTTCGCGCCTATCTGCTGCTAACCATGACCGCGCTGTGCTGGGGCGGCAACGCCGTGTTCGGGCGGCTCGCCGTGGGCGAGGTCTCGCCCATGCTCCTGGTCACGTTCAGATGGCTGGGGGTGGTGCTGCTGATTGCTCTCTTCGCCAACCGGTACATCAGAGAGGGCTGGTCGGTACTGAAGCAGAACCTGTTGTTCATCGGCACCATGGGCGGACTGGGTTTTACCGTTTTCAATGCGTTGTTCTACGTCGCGGCGCACTACACCAAGGCGATAAATATCGGCATCATCCAGGGCTCGATCCCCGTGTTCGTAATCATCGGCGCGTATTTCGCCTACCGGACCCCGGTGGCACCGCGGCAGATCGCCGGCGTCGTACTGACCATGCTGGGAGTCGGCTTCGTTGCGTTGGAGGGGAGCTTCGAGCGAATGGCCTCCATGATCATCGGCCGGGGCGACGCGCTGATGGTGCTCGCCTGCCTGCTCTACGCTGGATATGCCCTGGGGTTGGTCAAGCGGCCGCAGGTATCTCCAATGGCCTTCTTCACGGCGATCGCCGGGGCGGCGTTTCTTGCGTCCATCCCCCTTGTCGTCGCCGAGCTGGTAACCGGGCAGGGTCAGTGGCCGACGCTGACCGGTTGGATCGTTGTCGTGCTTGTAACCCTGTTTCCGTCATTTCTCGCCCAGATATTCTTTATCCGGGGCGTGGAGCTGATCGGACCCGGACGCGCCGGTGTATTCGTTAATCTGGTCCCCGTGTTTGCCTCCCTGCTCGCGGTGATCCTGCTGGGTGAATCGTTCGAGAGGTACCACGCCATAGCGCTATGCGCGGTCCTGGGAGGAATATGGCTGTCCGAGCGGGGAAACCCGACTGGCCCGCATAATGCAGCGGCACGGTCGTGATTGTTCTATCTCTTATCGATCTTGTTGTCGAATGTACCAAAGTTCTGCAAATCCCATTACGTTATTGGTAAAAATCGCGAAATGTGGTCTGATACACTTGCGTATCAACCATTGGAGGACAGAAACAATGCTAAAGAAAGCAATCACCACCGGTTTGCTGGGAACCGCACTGGCTTCGACCTCAGCGATGCCGGTGCAAGCTGCCCAGTGCACCAACGATGTTTTCAATAAAATCATGAGCGGCGGCAAAATCATCGTCGGAGTCAAGGCCGACTACAAGCCCTGGGGCTACCGGGACGAGGACGGCAATATTGTCGGTATGGAGGTCGACATGGCGCAGGACGTCGCGGATGCTCTTGGCGTGGAGCTGGAAGTGGTGGCAGTTCAGTCTTCAAACCGCATGCAGTTTCTGGAGCAGGGCAAGACCCACATGATGATCGCCACCATGTCAGACCGTCCGGACCGACGCAAGCTCGTTGGGATCACCCAGCCCAACTACTACACCTCCGGTACCAACGTGTTGGCTCCCAAGGCCGTGGGCATCAAGCAGTGGGATGAACTCAAGGGGAAGCCGGTCTGCGGCAAGCAGGGTGCGTTTTACAATAAGATCGTGGCCGAGCGCTATGGCGCCGAGGTCGTGGCGTTCACCGGCAACGCCGAGGCCAAGCAAGCATTGCGAGATAAGAAATGCATCGCCTGGGTCTACGATGATTCATCGATCATGTCGGATCTGGCATCCGGCAACTGGAACGATTTTGAAATGCCGCTGGCTTCCGAGGACGACAACCCCTGGGGTCTCGCCGTGCCCATTGGCGAACTGAACTGCGCCCTTGGCCATTTCATGTCCGGCATGACTTTCAACTGGCACCAGTCGGGGCGGTTGATCGAACTGGAGAAAAAGTGGGGGATCCAGCCCACGGCTTATCTGCAGAATCAGAACGAGCGGTTCAAGGACTGGCTTGCTGAATAAGGCTTTGAGATGACGAAAGGGGTGCTTTGCGCCCCTTTTGTTTGATGCCATGATCGAATCGATCCGGGAGTTTTTTAGGCAGCTCGCCGATACTCACCCCAAGTGGAATTTCATCTACATTTACGATCCCGGTGTAGGGGAGAGGGTGCTCGAGGGGTTCTGGTTGACCGTCCAGCTCTCCATTGTTTGTGTGATCCTGAGCGTAGTGATCGGCGTTGTGGGTGCGTGGCTGCAGCGCAGTCGCTATGTATGGGTTCGACGATTCGTGCAGGGATATGTCCAGTTCTTCAGGAACACGCCGCCTCTGATCCAGCTACTGTTCTTCTACTTTGCGCTGGGTCAGTTCACGCCGACCTATTCGCCTGACGGCTGGCTGGAGCAGCCGGTAATCTCCAACGTCGGCTGGGCGATCATATCCCTGTCATTTTTCGCCGGAGCGTTCAACGTCGAGATCTTCAGGTCCGGCATCGAAGCGGTTCCCGAGTCCACCATCGAAGCGTCTGAATCCCTCGGCCTGAGCCATCTTCAGACCTACATCTACGTGATCCTGCCCCTGGCATTTCGCGTCAGCCTGCCGGCGTTGAACAATAATCTGGTCAACCTGGTGAAGACCACCACGCAGGCGATTGTCATCGCGGTGCCGGAACTTCTCTATCAGCTCGTCAGTATTTACAACGACTATTCGACGGCACAGAACGCCTGCATGGTATTGATGTTTGTCGTGTATATCGGGCTGGTGGGCATTCTGGTGCTCGGTATGAATCGCTGGGAGCGTGGCATGCAAATCCCCGGTTACGGGGCCTGACGATGGGTGCCAGGATCTCAATCCCCGGAATCAACAGCGAAGCCGCCACCGATCTGCCGGTGTTGCTTCCCTTCAGGGGCCGTCCGGCAGGTGAAGCCGAGGATCTTCGGTTCAGCCGTTGGGTCGGTTCCGTGCCGCCCTGCTATCTGTTGGCGGCGCTTTGTGCAGCGGCTCTGTGGCCGCTGGTAGTTTACGCGCAATCCAACTATACCCAGGCCGAGGCATGGGATGCGCTTTGGCGCTGGATGCCGTTCCTGGTCACACAGGGTTTCGCGCTCAACCTGCTGATCAGTTTTCTTACCATGCTCGTCGGCACTGTGGCAGGGGTCTTGCTGGGATTGGGACAGATAGCGCCGTCCGCCTGGATGCGTAAAGTTGCCTGGGGTATTACACAGTCATTTCGCAATTCTCCCTGGCTGGTGCTGTTGTTCATCGTCATGCTGGCTTTCCCGTTCCAGATCGAAATCGGCGACACCGTCATTCCCATTCCGGACTGGATCAAGGCGGTCATCGGCCTGTCCCTGCCGATCATGGCGAATATCTCGGAAGTAGTCCGGGGGGCGATTCAGTCCGTCCCGACGGGACAATGGGAAGCGTCCGAATCCCTGGCATTTTCGAGGGGGCAGACGCTGCGGAAGATTATCCTGCCGCAGTGCTTCAAACGCATGATACCGCCGTGGATGAACTGGTACGCAATCCTGGCGATGGCGACTCCACTGGTGTCGTTGCTGGGGGTCGAGGAAATCGTTACTTTGTCCCGGCAGGCCATGGAATCGGAAGACAACCACCCGGAACTGCTGATGCCATTCTATGGTTTCTGCCTGGTGATCTTCTTTGCCTACTGTTACCCCATCGCAAAGTGGACTATTTCACTCGAAAAACGCTTTTCCGTAAAACTGTGAACGGAGAGGAACATGACTGAATGCAACTGGGACCCGACCCAGCCCATCGTCTCAATAAAGGACGTATACAAATCTTTTGGCCCGCTCGAGGTCCTTAAGGGAGTGTCTCTGGACGTGATGAAGGGAGAGGTGATTTGCATCATCGGGCCTTCGGGTTCGGGAAAATCTACGCTGATCCGGTGTGTGAACGGCCTAAATGACATCAACTCCGGATCGATTACAGTAGAAGGGCTGGAGGTTCATGACCAGAAGCTGGACAAGCTGGAACTTCGCAAGAAGGTTGGGATGGTCTTCCAGCAATACAATCTGTTTCCCCACAAAACCGCTCTGCAGAACGTCATGATGGCGCCGCTCCTCGTGCTAAAGGAAACAAAGACGGCTGTAGAGCAACGCGCGCGGGCTTTGATCAAAAAAGTGCGCCTTGAGGGCAAAGAAGACAGCTACCCCGGGGAATTGTCCGGCGGGCAGCAGCAGCGCGTGGCAATTGCAAGGTCTCTCGCCATGCAGCCGGACGTCATGCTGTTCGACGAGGTCACGGCGGCGCTTGATCCGGAGACCGTCAAGGAGGTGCTGGTG
>CAMYOI010000144.1 GCA_947259955.1 uncultured Gammaproteobacteria bacterium | reverse complement strand
TACTCGGTGGCACTGACCCGCAACATGCAGCAGGCCGACACGGGTACGAAAATGATCCATATCGGAAAGAACACCCGCAGCACCATCGTCTCGAAAGGGATATCCGCAGGCAGGGGTCAAAACGCCTACCGCGGACTGGTGAAAGTTCTTAAAAACGCCGGAAATGCTCGCAACTACTCGCAGTGCGACTCCCTCCTTATCGGAGACCGCTGCGGTGCGCATACTTACCCGTATATGGAAGTCAGGAATCACACCGCCCAGGTCGAACACGAGGCCACCACGTCCAAAATCAGCGAAGATCAGTTGTTTTACTGCAAGCAGCGCGGCCTGTCGGAAGAGGACGCAATATCCATGATCGTAAACGGCTTCTGCAAGGAAGTGTTCAGGGAATTGCCGATGGAGTTTGCCGTCGAGGCGCAAAAGCTATTGGAAATCAGTTTAGAGGGCGCGGTGGGTTAGTCCTCCCTGCGTGCCGCCATGCCACGGTTTTATCGCGATGAATACGATGCTTTCGATCAATAATCTACACGCCAGCGTTCAGGGCAAACCCATACTCAACGGCATAGATCTGCAGGTCAATCCCGGCGAGGTTCACGCAATTATGGGTCCGAACGGATCCGGCAAGAGCACGCTGGCCAATGTGCTCGCCGGGCGGGACAGCTACGAGGTCACCCGGGGTGAAGTTCTGTACAACGGTGAGAACCTGCTGGACTGGAGTGTTGAGCAACGCGCGTGCGAGGGCATTTTCCTCGCCTTTCAGTACCCGGTCGAGATCCCCGGTGTGAGCAATATCTATCTCATGAAGGCGGCGGTGAATGCCAGGCGGAAGTACAGGGGCATGCCCGAGATGCCGGCGGTCGAGTTCCTGAAACTGATCAGGGAGAAGATCAAGGTCGTCGACATGAAGGAAGAGTTTCTGCACCGTTCGGTGAACGAGGGATTCTCCGGCGGGGAGAAAAAGCGCAACGAAATACTGCAGATGGCGGTGATCGAGCCAACTTTGGCCATCCTCGACGAGACCGATTCGGGGTTGGATATCGACGCGCTGAAGATCGTCGCAGACGGGGTCAACTCGCTGCGCAGCGAGGACCGGGCCTTCGTCGTGGTGACTCACTACCAGAGACTGCTGGACTACATCGTCCCCGACTTCGTGCACGTGCTGGCGGGCGGCAGGATCGTCAAATCCGGCGGAAAGGGCCTCGCCCTGGAGCTGGAGAAAGCGGGCTACGGGTGGATCGAAATCGCACCCGTTGCCGAGGTAGCAGACGCTTGAACACCGCGGTCGAACACTATGTCGCAGCCCGGGACGCACTCGTGCTTCCCGGCAGTGGGCTGAATTGGCTCGATGAACTGCGCAACGCCGGCACCAGGCGATTCAGTGAAAAGGGATTCCCTACCCTGCGGGACGAGAACTGGCGTTATACCAATATACGACCGATACTGAAGCAGAACTTCAACCCGGTAGCTGTCCTTCACGGGTCTACCGGGCGAACGGAAGGGTTATCGCAGCATTTATTGCCCGGACTGGGTGCTTACCGCTTCGTATTCGTCGATGGCCACTATGTTCAGGAGTTGTCTGACGCGACCGGTTTGGCGCAAGGGGTCGTCGCCATGCCCATGGCGGACGCCGTAACCCGCGGCCTGGACGGTGTCAAGACGTGGCTGGGCGCCTGTATGCCGGAAGATCGTGGAGGATTCACCGACCTTAACACGGCATATATCGAAGACGGGCTGTATCTGCACGTCGACCGGGGTTGTCACCTCGAGCAGCCAATCGAAGTCGTCTTCATGAGTACCGAACCGGGCGGACAGCTCATACAGCCACGGAACCTGTTCGTCTTGGGCGAAAACACCCGGGCGCACATCATCGAGCGCTATATTTCACCTGCCGGCCGCAGTCATCTGACCAATGCGGTTACGGAGCTGGTTGCCTGTAGATCATCTGTCGTGGAACACACGCGATTGCAGGAAGAGGGGATGGATGCCTTCCACATCGGCGGGGTTTTTATTCGCCTCCACGGCGATGCCCGCGTAGTGTCCAATAACGCCGCCCTGGGCTCGATGATCGCCCGAACGAATCTGCACGTGGCGCTGCAGGAAGAAGGGGCATGCTGCCATCTCTACGGTGTTTATCTCGGCAACGGGCGACAGCACCTCGACAACTTTACCCAGGTAGACCACCGGGCACCGAAGTGCACCAGCAATGAATTTTACAAGGGAGTCCTGGATGACCGCGCACGCGCGGTGTTCCATGGCCGAATCATCGTGCGCGAGGGGGCCCAGAAAACGGATGCCCAGCAGCAAAATCGTAACCTGCTGTTGTCCGGGCACGCGGAGGTCGATACCAAGCCCCAGCTGGAGATCTATGCCGACGATGTCAAATGCTCACACGGTGCGACCATAGGCCAACTGGATGACAGCGCCATGTTCTACCTGCGATCACGGGGTGTCGACGAGACCACGGCGCGCGGCTTGCTGACATACGCTTTCGCAGCCGACGTTATCAATAAGATTTCATCCGCGCCGGTTCGTGATCATCTTGAGAGTGAACTGGGTCGGAAGTTGTTCGGCGTGGAAAGACCGGAGGAGCTCGTTTGAATCCAGTCAGCGCCATGACGTCCGCTATCCCGATCCACAGATTCGATGTCGAACGGGTCAGGACGGATTTCCCCATTCTGCAGCAGAAGGTGCACGGTAAACCCCTGGTCTATCTCGACAATGCCGCCACCACCCAGAAACCGAGCAGCGTCATCGAGGCCCTCGAGCACTACTACTATCTGGACAACGCCAATGTCCACCGGGGCGTGCACGAACTGAGCGAGCGTGCGACGGATGCTTACGAGGGCGCACGAGAAACTATCCGGGCGTTTCTGGGCGCCGCTTCCGTAAAGGAAATCATTTATACCAGTGGGACCACCGAATCGATAAACCTGGTCGCGTATTCCTGGGCGCAAAAGAATATCCGTTCGGGCGACGAGATCCTGATCACGGAAATGGAGCATCACTCGAATATCGTGCCCTGGCAGTTGTTTTGCCAGCAGACGGGTGCCGTGCTCAGGGTTGCACCGATCAACGACGACGGCGAACTGATACTGGAGGAATACGCAAAGCTGCTGACCCCGAAGACCAGGCTGGTGGGTATGGTTTACGTATCGAATGCGCTCGGAACGATCAATCCGGTGAAACAGATGATAAGGCTGGCGCACGATGCGGGCGCCGCTACCCTGGTAGATGCCGCCCAGGCGGCTCCTCATATCGCGATTGACGTCAAGGATCTGGATTGTGATTTCCTCGCCATGTCGTCGCACAAGATATACGGCCCGACGGGCATGGGTGTGCTCTATGGCAAAGAAGCACTGTTGGAAGAGATGCCGCCATTCCAGGCCGGCGGCGACATGATCGAGTACGTTTCGTTCGAAAAAACCACGTTCAACAAGCTGCCTTACAAGTTCGAGGCGGGCACCCCGCATATCGCCGGTGCCATCGGCTTCGAGGCGGCCCTGAAATATGTTCAGGAACTAGGGCTCGGCGTTATATCAGCGCACGAGCGCGGCATCCTGCAATATGCCACCCAGCGCATACTCGACATCACCGGAGTCCGCATCATTGGAACCGCTGCGCTGAAATGCGGGGTGTTATCATTTGTGCTGGAAGGAGCGCACCCATCGGATATCGGCACCATAATGAACTACCATGGGGTGGCAATCCGTACCGGGCATCATTGCGCAATGCCGGTGATGCAGCATTTCGGGGTCGCCGGCACCGCGCGCGCGTCCTTTGGCCTGTATAACAACCGTGGCGACGTGGATGCGTTTATCGGCGCCTTGGTAAAAACGAAAGAGATGCTGGAGTAGGGATCGATCACTATGTCTGATACTACTGGACTGCAGGAAGTGCCTCCGGGCGGAGGCGATGACAATGTCCTCGGTGAAAAAATTGTCGAGGCGCTGAAGGGAGTGTACGATCCCGAGATACCGGTCAACATATATGACCTCGGCCTCATCTACAAAGTCGATATCGCCGACGACGGTGCGGTCAACGTAGACATGACGCTCACCGCCCCCGGCTGTCCCGTAGCGGAGACTTTCCCGGGTATCGTTGAACGAACTTTAGAATCCGTCGAAGGGGTGAGTGTGGCCCATGTCGAACTGGTCTGGGATCCTCCGTGGACCATGGAGAGGATGACCGAAGAAGCCAGGCTCGAACTGGGATTGATGTAGTTGTCAGACTGGGTCGACGTAGCAACGACGGATCGTTTGGTGCCCGGCAGCCACGTGGTCGTAGACGTCGATGGTGTGGAAGTCGCGGTATTCAACGTCGGCGGTGAATTGCTCGCTATAGAAGATATTTGCACCCATGACGGCGGTGAACTGGCCTGTGGAGATCTGGAAGGAGAGGCTATCGTTTGCCCTCGGCACGGCGCGAAGTTTTCGCTGCGCACCGGTGAAGTGCTGGCACCGCCCGCATACGAAGCGGTGGCGACGATGGCTGTGAGAGTCGATGGGAACATGGTGCAGGTAAAAGACGAACGGTGGGACTGACAGGCATGTCTATGGATTAGATTCCCGCTGCCGATTCTGACCGCGTTCGATCAGGATCAGGTAGCAGACGGCTGAAATCCCGGCCGAGCCGAATATCATGCACATTACCACGATCTGATAGCGCGCTGCGATCAGCGGCGACACTCCGGACAGGATCTGGCCGGTCATCATTCCAGGCAGAGAAACGAGCCCGACGGCAAACAAAGAGTTGATCACGGGAATCATGCACGCACGCAGCGCGATACGCCTCGATTCCATGTAACCATGCTGATTCCTCTCCGAATCGAAACGCTCGGCGGCCAGGCTGACGGTGTTCATCGAGTTCGCAAATATCATTCCGGCCAGCGGTATCACGTACTGGGGTTCAAACCAGGGGTCGAGGGTCAGTACCGCCTGGGTGACCAGCAACAGGGTGAAGATGCCGCCTATGGAAATCGAGAACAGAATCTTGGCATAGGCCAGTTTTGATTTCTTTTGCAGCGACCGCAGGCTTATCCAGCTGGAAACCAGCAGCATCATAGTCAGCACACCGATAACGATGAGTGCATTGTCGGCCTGGAAGATGTAGGTCAGAACGTAGCCGATGAGGAGCAACTGGATCAGCATGCGGATCAGTGCATAAACCGCGTTTCCGCCGCCGAGCGACCACCAGTAGAGCACGCCCACCACGATGACGACGGGCGCGAAAGCGAACGAGAGATCGAGGAGGGAGATAGTCTGCATTGTCATGGAACTTCAGCGACAATGGGATCAGACACGATGGGCTAGTGACTGAGCGGTGCTATCCTCGGGCCTGTTTGCGGACGATATTGACACCCTTCAGCAGGTTCAGCGCTTCCCGCAGCTGAAAATCACTTTCTATTCTCGGGGTGCTGTTTGTCGCGCCGTTGTTTTCTTCTTCGCTGTCCCCATTGTCCCCGTTTTCGTTTTGCAGGTGCCCCTGAAGGTCTTCTTCCCGCAGCAGGTCCGAGCCCGTGCCTTTCCTCGTAATCTCGAGGTCTTCGATGACCACGTCGGGAATAATCCCCTGCGCCTGTATAGAACGGTCATTGGGCGTATAGTACCTTGCCGTCGTGATTTTCAGTGCGGCGCCGTTGTTGATGGGCAGGATCGTCTGTACGGATCCTTTACCGAAGGTCTGCGTTCCCATGATTATGGCCCTGCCGTGGTCCTGGAGGGCTCCAGCTACGATTTCAGAGGCCGAGGCCGAGCCGCCATTGACCAGGACGACCATCGGCGATTCTTTCAGATAGTCGTTGGGCGTGGCGGTGTATTCCACCTTGGAGTCGTCGCCTCGCCCCCGGGTTGAGACGATCACCCCGTTCGATATGAAAAGGTCACTGACCGACACGGCGCCGTTCAGAACTCCGCCTGGATTGTTCCTCAAATCCAGGATCAAACCGTTCAATTTTCCGTCGGCTTCTTTCTTGAGCTTGCTCAGTTTACGGCGTACGGCGTCCGCGGTGCCGGATTGGAATTGTGAAACCCTGACGTACGCGTACCCGGGTTCGATCATCGACCCCTTGACGCTGGTGATCCGGATAACCGCCCGTGTTATCACGAACTCCAGGGGTTTGGCCTCACCTTCCCGAACAACGCTGAGCTTGATGTCGGTATCCGGCTCCCCTCGCATCATCTTGACGGCATCGTTCAAAGACATCCCCTTGACCGCTGTACCGTCGATTCGGGTGATGACGTCCCCCGCTTTGATCCCGGCACGCTTCGCCGGTGTGTCATCGATTGGCGCCACAACCTTGACGAAACCGTTTTCCATGGTCACTTCTATCCCCAGGCCGCCAAATTTGCCCTCGGTGCCTATCCGCATTTCCTTGTAGGATTCAGGGCTCAGGTAGGAGGAGTGAGGATCGAGTCCGGCAAGCATGCCGTGGATGGCATCTTCCAGTAGTTTTTTGTCCTCGACAGACTCTACGTAATCACTCTTTACCTTTCCGAAGACCTCGGTGAATATTCGCAATGTATCCAGGGGAAGGGGGGCTAGGTCCGCCTTTTCCGCAAACACGGATCTTTCCATGGTAATCCCAATGCCTGTGAACAATCCCAGACACAAGATCAGGATATATCGTCCCGTTGCGTTCATCGTGTGGTCTCCAGCTATGTCTACTCTACTTTACACCAGTTCATCGGATTTTGGGGCTCGCCGTTTTTTCGCACCTCGAAATACAAGCCGGATGTCGTCAGGCCTCCGCTTGCCCCAACCAGCGCTATCGACTCTCCCTCCTCGACCCATTCTCCGACCTGTTTGAACAGCAGCTGGTTGTGGCTGTAAAGACTCATGAACCCATCGCCATGATCCAGTATCAATAATAGCCCAAATCCGCGCAGCCAATCCGCGAACGCCACGCGGCCCGAAAAGATCGCGTTGACCGCGGTACCTTCCGCGGCATCCATGAATATTCCCTGCCATGGAATATCGGTCCCCCAGCGTGTTTCACCGAAGTGCGCGGTGATGTTGCCGTGCAACGGCAGATTGAGTTTGCCACGCATTTGACCGAATCGCTGATTCAGTTCGCCTCGTGGAAGCGAATCCGGGACAGCGCCGTCAATGCTCCGCAGCAGACGCTGCAACCGCTGCGCATTCTGTTTCATCCGGGCCAGCTGTTGCTGCTTTGAACCTATGCCTTGTTCCAAAGCGGCCACCAGGGCACCTCGTTCGCTGCGGGCCAGTGTCAGATCTTTCCTCTGTGAAAGTTGGGCCGTCTCGAGCGCTTTTAGTTCCTGGTTTTCCGATTCAAGTTCGGTTTTGACTCGATGCAGGCGGTCGACCGTTTTCTCGTACTCCAGCAGGTCGGTCACGCGATGACGGGAGAGATACCGATAGTAAGCCAGGAATCTACCCACGTGAGCCGGGTCTTCCTGATTGAGCAGCAATTTCAGGTACTCCGCGCGGCCGCTGATGTACGAAGCCACGATGATGTTCCTGAGTTGTGACCGCAGCACCATAATTTCCTTTTCGATCTGCGCAATCTCGAACTCCGATCGTTTGATTTTGCTGATTTTAATCTTGATGTCGTTTTGTGTACGGCGAATGCCGTGGTTGAGGTCCCCCATGGTCTTCTCGACCTTGGCAAGCTCCTTCTGTACAGAACTTAGTTCCGCCTTGTCCTGATTGAGCTTGGCCGTAATCCGATCGATCCGCTCGCGCAACTCGTCCAGTTGCGCCTGCGTGACCTCCGAGGCGTAGAGGGACGACGACACAATGTTGACCAGCATTGCGAAAATCCACGAATATGAACGAATTGTCACCAGTAGTTGACTCTTTTTGGTAATATTATTTTATAATGTAGTTCTTATAGATGTTAGGACAGCTTTAATTGCCGTATGATAGAACCCGGTGCAGAAAGCACACATCCGGGTGCCAGAGCCGCACAGGAATTACTGGCCAAGGAATCTGATCTTCAACACGCCTCAAGATCACTAAAAGCGATGGCGCATCCGCTGCGCCTGAAAATTCTTTGCATTCTGGGCGGCATGAAGGAAGCCAGTGTACAGGATCTGGTGGATATGGTTGGAACATCACAAAGCAATATCTCACAACATCTGTCCATTCTGCGTGACAAGGAAATCCTGGGGTCAAGAAAGGTGGCTAACAAGGTTTACTACCGCATAAGCGACGACCAGATACTGCGCCTGATCGAATCCATGCGTTTGGCGTTTTGCTTCCGTAAATGAAGCTCACGAGGCTTGAACTCGTCTGCATATTGCGAGTAACTTGCCGCGGTTTTTAAATCCACAACCTGAACATGAGCCTGGAATTCATAATCAACAACTGGTACCTGTTCGTCGCGCTGATCGTCGTGCTGGGAATGCTCGTCCTCGATCCGATCCGCCAACAGGCCTCCGGTCTGAAAAAGGTCTCACCGCTCGAAATGCCCCAGGTGACGCGAAACGAAAGTGTGATTCTGGATGTAAGTGAACCGGCCGACTTCAACAAAGGGCATATTCCAAACGCCGTCAACATGACCTTGAAAACCATGCAGGCGGGGTTGGGCAAACTCGACAAGCAAAAAAAGAAAACCGTGATCGTGGTCTGTCAGGCCGGGAACAAGGCTCAATCAGCCGCCAGATTGCTGCTCAAGAGCGGTTTCGAAAATGTCTATGTGCTCTCGGGCGGGATGATGGCATGGCGAAAGGAAAATCTGCCCGT